>CAVGTH010000001.1:0-56096 GCA_963632045.1 Roseburia faecis
CCTTTACCAATAGTTATATAAACATCACTATTGTCAATATATGCACAATTTACTATATTTTTTAAGTTTAATTTACTTGGCAATATAATACCAGAATTTGTAATACGTTCAGTTACTACACCGGCAACCCTCGTTTTAATAGAAGCATCTGTTATAATATCATTTGATGTAATATTATTTACCGTAATATTACCGGTACTGTTAATAATGGCATTCGGGCTTGTGGAAGAACCTCCAACATATAAATAATTACAAGCAAGTTTTCCATTTGATGTAATTGTGGCTCCTGTAATATCGCCAGTACTCTTAATTCGTTCGGTACCGTTAATATTAAGTGAAGTTCCTTTAAGAACACTATTGGCGGTAATATTGGTACCTGTGATATTGGTACCGGTGATATTTCTACTACTGTCAATAACATTATTACTACCTACTTTATAAGATACCCCTGTAATATTTCCAGAAGAATCGATTCGATTTGTACCATTGATATTAAGAGAATTTCCATTAAGTATACCAGTTGCGGTAATAGTTTTAGAAATGACACTTTCGGCAGAAATATTTGCGTTATTGTCAATAACAAGCATTGATCCAGCGGCAAATCCCAGTTGAGTCATAGCAGCTTTATTAACGGTTACTGACGCACCTGTAATATCACCATTGTTGGTAATTCGTTCCGTGCCATTGATATTGAGTGAATTTCCTTTAAGAATACCACTTGCAGTAATATCAGTACCGGTGATATTTCCAACAGAATCAATAATGGGTACACCTCGTATTGTTTTATAAGAAGTCCCCATAATATTTAGACCATTATCAATAACAGTATAACCACCTAAGTTATAAGAATTATCACTGGTAATTCTTCCTTTTGCATGAATAATACCATTGCTTATAATAGAGCTACTTGTAATATCACTAAAAGTAACATCGCCTAAAGTAATGCTGGCATTTTGAATAGCATCTGTAATAGTCTTTTCACTCGCATCAATCGTATAAGTACTATCAAGACCAAATACTTTTGCAATACCGGCACATACAAGAGTTGTCATTCTTAACGCGGCATTAAAATCTTCTGCTTTAACAAGACCGCCTGCACTAAACCCACTTGCTGCAATATTACTGTAATTTTGCTGCTGATTTGCAGTAGCATTAGTGCCAAGCCACGGAGTAAAATTTGTATTTGCCATAGTTTATTCCTCCGAATCGCTGGCAACAATACCAGCCTTCCGCTTTTCACCGAGTTGCTTCATCACGTAATTATAGGCGTCATCAACTGTACGCCGCTGCACTTGATAATAATACATAATAACAGCGAGCAGACGCTTAGTCGGAATTCCGTATTCATTTGCAAGTGCTGTAATGTGGCGTTTCCGTTCTGGGCCAAGCACCCGCACAAATTGCGTATAATCCTCAACCGGAAAGACTTTCCATTCATAACGAATGAAATTTCTGAGGCTTCCGGTATTCTCGCCAAACAATTCTTTCGCTTGTTTTTCGGCCTCTTTTGCAGTCTCTCGTTGTTGACCTTCTGTCAACACGCGCTGCTCTTTGAGCATCGATTCTCTCCAACTTTCAACCTTTTCAGGATCTGTCGGCATCGATTTTCCGATTTGGCGGCGCGCCGGGTCATATCTTTCGCGAAATCCATGACGGTCGCTCTCAGTCCAGTCAACTGTATAGTAAGACGTAAACTCAGGTCTCGTTACAACTGTGAGTTGGTCACGACTTGCATCGTAGTACAGGATGACGTTACCATAAGACCCGTACACGTCTTTATCTCCGGCATCCATATGATTTCCGAATCTACGAGCTCTTTCAGTATCAACATCGCCGAAATCTTTTCTCACCATTCTGGCAATAAGCTCGTTAATTTTATCTTCTGTAATATCCCCTTTACGGAGCATTTTGTTAATATCAGTCGAATATCTGATTTGACCCGAACGCACGATATCTGCGACCGAATCACGAAATTTCTTTGTAAGTTTCATAGTTGTTACCTCTTTATATCACTATCGGGAATATTACCGATTAACTTAATTCCGGTTAAACCAAATGCTTCTTTACCTTCACGAATATCGTCTTCGGTCGCAGCATTTTCAAGTTTTTCTTTCATAAATCTTTGATAAGGATCATCGGGAATCGGATTCGACGTTACGACAAAGATAGACGGGATTGCTTTTGTCTTAAGAAGTGCCATCAAAGAAGAACCGTACGACGTTTGATTCCAGAACATCGCATCCGGGGTATCAAGCATCGTTTTAGACAAATCATAGGTTTTTCCGAATTCACCGATATTGGCCTGTGTCAACACACCTCTTGTTACCCCGCCTCCGGCAATCTCACCGAGAGTCGAACCAGACGGTGCCTGCTGTTGCTGTCCAATCAGTGTTAGGTAATGAGCAATTGCATAACTCATTGCAAGTTCCCAATCGGTACCGAAAATCGAATAGAAAATTCGATCATTCACAAGAGTATAAATTTTTGCAAATGCTTTTTGCCCTTCCTCTGTAGCAATATATTTTGTAAATTGCGGCATCCAGAAGGTAAAATCATCTGCTGTAAAAGACGGATTTTTACGATCCAGAGTAATTCCGACAATTGCCATTGTATATCACCTCACTTAATCGCAGCCGAAATATTATATCCTTTACGAAGAGCATCCAACTTTTCAAGATGATCTCTCTCATCCTTCAAAATCTCTTCGTAAATGGATTTTTCAATTCCATCTCCTGCATTTCGAATTGCATTTGTATAAAGATCAATCGCTTCTTTTTCAGACGCGATAAGAGCATCAATATCTCTCAACGAATCTCTTTGTTGAACCTTGCGACTATTTCCGGCAAGCCGCGCAGGAAGCACTACGTCGAAGTTACAATCATCGCAGCACTTTCCGCTTTTTGCAACGGGCCATGGATTATTTCCATAGCCCGCGAACTCCTTGCCGCAGATAACACATTCGTTCTTTTTAGAATCTCTCATCATCTGTTTTACGGAGTATTTCATAATATTTTACGTCCTTTCAGTCGGCCAATTTGTAGTAGCAGGGAACGTCACACGACCTGCTGTCCAACTCCACGTTTGCATTGCTGCAGTATCACCGAATACCTGAGACGGAATTCTGGTAATATAGCAATCTTCTGCACGAGCAACTGTATCGGTACCTGCAAATACTTCGATTTTACAACCCGGGAAATCACCGTTTTCAAATACCTGAGCCAGCATTTGCAACCGAATAACGTCATCAGACACTTGACGGAGTTGCATTGACACGTTACCGGTTCTGTTCAGATTCTTATTGTGAACCCACGAACCGGTCACATCACCTTCAGTAGTCCATGTATCGGTTCCGCGTTCAACTGTAATTTCACCTGTAAACGAACCCGTTTGTCCGTTGTTTCCGGGACCGCCAATCGAAAGAACGGTTCCGCCGATATTTACTCCACCGACCGTAACATTGGCAGGGAGCGTAATCTTCACAAGATGGTCTGCCAGAGAATATCTGTTAATCATTGTTTAATACCTCCCTTAAAATACTTCACCGGTAATAACAATCTTACGGACACCGACTTGGTCGCCATAAAGAATGTATACAGGCGGAATTTGATGATTTGTAATGTTAGCCTCGGTAATCGGACCGACATGAATTTTATAACCATCAATCAACGGTGTATCTTGTGCCGCCACAAGTTCGTTATCGATATACAAATCGGGGTCAGTCCACGCCTTCTCGGTAGAAATATATCCGTTTGTAACGAACCGAGTTAAAACGCGAGCGCAAGCATTTTTAACAGAATTGATTCCATTCGAATCAAGACGAATCTTACTCACGAGCACTCTCAAAAGGCGATTTGTAAGTTCTTGCGTCAAAACGATTTGCATGAAATCGTTTGTAACACTTTGACCCTTGCCATCGTCACCACCGAGAATTCTGTAGTCACCGGCCAAATATGCAACTACCGTAGTTTTATCAGTCGGAACACTGGTTGCAATATAGGACGCCGCAAGACCTGTAAATCCGTTTGCTACCGTAAAGGTGAAATCTTTCGCAATATCTGCTCTGGTAGAATCCAGATTGGTGAGATATGCGCACATAACACCAGCCACGTATTCGTTATCACAAAGAGCCAACCATGCAATAGCGGTGGTCTGCCAACTGTTACTTTTCGGAGTAACAAGCAATTTTTGCTGAATACCGGTACCGTTTGCTGTAACAGCGTTAAGAGCATTGTAGTCGCCATAAATGATAACCTCTTCAATCGGAATTTCAACATCCGACTCGTCAGTCCAAATACCGTTTGTAATCTTAACCGCAGCAACTACATGCACGCTCTTACCGTTATTCGCAGTAAAGGTAGCCATAAATCTTTTAGCCGCTTCATCGCCGGTTATTGCCGAGAGGGGCTTAGGGTCGGCTTTTGTACCAGCGCCCGTAGTAGTACCGCTGACACTGTAGTAGCCGGCGGTAATCTGAGTATTAACCATAACAATAGTATCATGATCGAGTCTATTTTCCGGTTTAATCCTCGTAATATTTACATTAACAAAATCTCTGAGATCAATCATTGACGTTATCTCCTTTATACTTTAATTATATTAACCGGTTGAGTAATAGACTCAGCAATGCCGGAATCTCTGGGGTTTACAAGGTTAATTTTGAAATTGCACAACACATCAATTTCAATATCACATCTGGGCCACCTCACATTGTTGATAAACTCATTCAAAGAGTTAATTTGCGAGGTATCTATAATTTTAAGTCCGTTTGCATACAATTCTTGTACAGCAGCCGGATATTTGAAAAGTGCCGCAAGTTTGTAAGCCATTGCATGGGCATAATCACCGTAAATTTTTAGAAACAATCCGTAAGGTGCAATAGCAAACATGTTATCGGTATCATAATCGGTAATACCGAAACTATCATTCGGAATCTCCTTGAATTCAAATACGATAAACGTATCCGTAAGAGTAGGAGATTCACCAATCAATTCTGAAATCATCTTCCAAGCATCAGGCCCGTAAATCGAATCCCCGTTTAACACAAATTCGCTCGGAAGGTCTATATAATCCAGAATCAATTGTCGTAATGTTTTAAGTGCATTTTCGTAGGTGGTAATATTCATACAATCACCTGACCTTCCAAATATTTCAAATACATCTGGAAGTCTTTATAATTAACAAGGTTAATCATCTGGAGAGTGCAGCTTCGAACACCGTATTCATCATAATCTCGGACAGCCGACACTCTCAAATAACGCTCCTTGTATTTGATAAAGTCACCGATTGATATGCGATACAGGCTCTTGCAATAGAACCTGTACTGCATATCTTCTGTATTCAAATCGACATTTTGTCGCAAATTTGTACCTTGGCTTTGTAATGACCCTCGAATCGTTTGGTGATCGTATTGATATGACCGCTTCCCAAGCTCGTTAATGGTTGTACCTTTTACAGGATACCAATCGAAATTGAATGCAAACTCTTCAATCGCATCATAGAAATATGTTGGGTCGATTACATGATTTTGGTACATTGTTTACACCTCACTCAGACTCTCAAGTCCCAAGCCTTTTCCAGAGCGCGAATCTTTTTATGAAGCTCGCGGGCTTCATCCTTCAGGTTGTTTTTACGCAATTCCTTTTCAAGAGCAGTATATCTCGTAGCAATTGCACGGCGAGCATCGTCTTTCGACCAGCCCGCGTCAATAAGAGCATCCGAGCCCTTAGCAATCAATTCATCGATTTCAGAATGTACATCATCAAGTTCGGAAAGAATCGGGCTTCCCTTTTTAAGATGACGAGCTTCGCGAGACAAACGGTCAACCGAGTAATCCGACTTAATGGACGGATAATCAGTCGGGTCAAAATACGGAGGCGGAGCATCCTTTACCGCTTTTTTCTTTGCATCCTCAAACAGAATATCTAAATTTTTAAGAAACTTAGGATTTGTATGATAATTTTCAGGTGTAATTTCCACAAGCCAATTATCATTATCATCATATACCGAAGCAATGGACAATTCAGATTCAGTTCCCTCATGTTTCCACATAACAGAATAAATATAGTTAATGGCATCTTTTAAAGTGGTAAATACTTTACTTTCAGAATTATGATCTGTAAAGTCAATAAGTACACTATATTCGGTAGAAGCATCCTTTACCGCTTTTTTAGAATCATAAATAGTATCAACATTTACAAACGGAATTTTAATATTATGTTTGCTTGCAATACTATTCAAAATATTGATAAGCGGTTCAAGGAGCATTTCATTAAAAAGCATATCTGCTGCTTTTTCAGCACCAACCTTTTTAATGAATTCTTCCCAACTATCAACGGTTTCACCACTTGCATCTACTACATTCAAGGCAGCTGTTTGCGCATCATCGGAATCGCCAGCAGACACATCAGCATAAAGCAATTCTTTTGCAAGAGTTGTCATATCCATTCTTTTCTTAAGAATTTCATATGCATCTTGTGCCAAATTAGCAGCTTCATCCCAATCATCCTTTACCTGCTTTTTGGTATCTTCAACACGAATATCTGCGTCACGTGCACTCGACAGAACAATCTCATCAGTCATGCTGTCGAAAACGAGAGCAACGGCAACCTTATTGCCGTCCTTCTTTCCAGCGGCAATTCTTCCGCGGATATCCTTAACAGCAGCAGTCAGGTCGTCAACATACTTGATAGTGACTTCGCCGTTCTCGTAGGTAATCTTTACACGGTAGGGAGGAATATCATCACGAGCATCTTCGACGGCTTTCTTAGCCATACCCCAGTTTTCACGGAGCTGCTCAATATCCGTTCGAAGTTGCTCGGCATTTTTAATACCGAACTTTGTATCGGCTTTTTCAACCAGTTTGAGTGCCTCTTCATACTGGCTAAGCAGCTTTTCAAGCACTTCTGGACGATACATCTTAGCATAATTCTTGTGGCTTTCCGAAAGATCTGCTTTCAAATCGCGAACGAGAAATCTCATTTCACGACTAAACATATCCAGATCTTCAGCAGCAATCGCAGCCTTCATCTTCGTCGGCATAAACGACGTATTCGTATCAATTCTCTTTTCAAGAGTCACTGCGTCTTTGACTGCTTTCTTTGCAATCTCAATCAGTTCTTTATAGCTCTTGCCGGCACAGTCACGAATCTGCACCTGATAGCCATTCTTAAATTTTACAATCATTCGTAACTTTCTCCTTTATGACAATGGAGGCTAAACATTGGCTAAACTTAATCTAATAATGTAGATTACAGATGGCCCATGTTAGCCTCCAAAAATTCAGTTTATGCTGTTATTAAGCAGTGAAATCCCAGTAGGTCACGACACCGAGAGTAGCGCTGTCAGTGTTGTAGGGCATCTGAATCTCAGACACCTGACCAACGAATGCCGACGTGTACGACATCTTATCAATGTTCGGCAGGGTGATGTAGTGCTGAATCGGATAAGGAATATCCACTCTTACAAACTGCTTAGCCTTCTTGTATGCAACGATACGGCCTTTAGAGTTGGCGCCCATATCATTCAGAGCAGGACGGCCTTCAATACGCAGCTTCAGATCACCAGCCTGAGCAGCGCCGAGGTTGTGGTCAAGCAGGTACTGATACAGAGAACTGGTGTACAGAGACGAGAAACGGGACACAAGGTCCGTCATAACGAACGTAGGAACCAGAATCGTATCGGGAAGAATTGCCGTGTTCATGTTGGACTCGGAGAGATATCTCTCAAAGATTCCATTGAAGAACGCAACAACCGCAGCATCCGTCAGACCTGCAAAGCCCTTACCGGTCGTGCCGGTATTCGTAACCGTCGCAGCCATAACGTTATCGCTGTTAAACAGACCCTTGCCATCGCCGATACCAGTATAGACGCAGTCCTGAACGAACAGGTCCCAGCCAGCAACGATTGCGTTGTTATAGATGTCCTGAATAGACTTCTGGAGGGTGAGCTTCTTCATCTTCTCCAGTTCGATAAACCGCAGGTCATACGCCACCTCGTAGGTGTAGACCTTAACGCGCATCTGGTTCAGACCAGCATTAACACGAGGAATGTAGTTGACACCGTTACCGACAACGTTTCTCTGAGCGTTCATGATACCGGCCCAGTCAACGCTGTAGTACTCAACAAAATCAACAAAGCCGCCACCCGTTTCAAACGGGACGTCCTTCTGCCACGTTACAAAGTAAAGCGGCTCATACAGCTCCTTATGCAACTTTGCAAGAGTCGTAGACAGGAATGCAAAGTTGGAGTCATGAATCTTAGCGTCGCCAATCAGAGTGCGAGCCTGACGGGGACCGTACATATCACGCAGAGAAACCGCACGACCTCTCTTGGAGGCTTCAATGCTTTCTGCGAAGAACTTATCGCCGAGCGAAGTATTCTGAGTAAACATTATATCTTATCCTCCTTGATTAGATGTTGAATGCAATCTCTGCCAGCTTTACGCCGCCGACAGTCTCTTTGCAACCGGTAAAGTATGCGCCGGGAATATCCGTAGCAGCCGCGGTGCCAGTCGTAGTAAGCTTACCACCGGCAAGCATTGCAACAGGCGCGCCGTTTGCAATATTCGTATCAGTAGCGCCAGCATCAAGCGGCACTGCAAGGAATCCCTTAAACATCAGGTTGAACGCATCGCCGGAAACGTACGTTTGGTTCTGAGTAGAAGCCGGATACGTATCGGGAAGCTTCACGTTGGTAGCCAGAATGAAACCGGCAACCATATCCGCCGCATCGGAGCATGCCTTATAACGACCAGCGGTAGAACCGAGGGTTACAGGCTCACCAGCCATAACAACAGTCTCACCTTCAAGAACCGCGGGAGCGACATCATACTTGTCGCTGATAGTCGGGTAGCCCTGCATAAGCTCTTGAATCTTGTTTTTGATAATCAAGCTCATCTTCAATTACCTCCGTTATATCTTTTTGCCCATGCAAGAGCAATCTCATTATCCTGCTCGATGTCTGTATCAACCGAGTCAGTGACCTTACGGCGCTCGCAAGCGCCAAAAGATTTCTTAGAATCGTGAACAGGCTTCACCTTTTGAGTAAAGTCTTCATCAGCCTCTTCCTCATAATCATCAGCCTCGGCCTCGATGTCTGCATCATCTTCGACCTTCTCTTCTTTCTTCTCTTCCTTCTCTTCGACATCAATGTCAATATCGGAATCGATTTCGTCACCGGCGAAATCCTTATCGTGCTCCTGCTCTTCAATCTCAAGCAATTGAAGCAGGTCATCAAGATGAGGCAGCAACTTCTTCAACTTCTTCACATCAGCCTTAGAAAGCTCCTCGTCCTTTTCGTCTGCATCTTGCATATCGCAGTCGTCCGATACCCGAAGGATTCGACCTTTAGAGTCTTTTACCTTAAGTTTCATCGTAAAGGTACCTCCCTTTCTTATTATAGTTTAATTATACCATGGCTTTCCGGGAAAATATAGTAAATTTTTAAACTTTCTTGGATATTTTACACTGAATGTAATTCTTCAGCATTGAAACATCTACAGGAAAATCCACAAGACCCACTTGATTTGTTTTATCGGCCAAAAAAGTCATTTCTTTTATTTGACCGGCAATATATCCTTTAATAAAATTATTGATAAACAATTCCAGATTGTACATTTCGATTTCAATATCGTTTTCTGTCCAATCTCGTTCCAGAATATAGTCGATAATTTTATTCAGGTGTTCCGTTAATTGCATATCGGTCCACCAAAGAAGATATTGTAAAATATGCGTTCCCGGAAATGAAAGAGTTCCGTATTCGCTCATATATACAATATCTTCAATCGGAACATTGAAAGTTTCAGTATTTCCGTTACCGTGAGAAATAGCAACCGTGACAAATTGATTTTCTTTAAGGATACCGAGTTCAACTTCATAATGTTCAAGCGACTTTATCAAATCAAGTTGTACATCAATATCCTTAAACAAATTATTCATCGCGTGCTTCCTCAATATATCCTTTCAACTTACGCAACAGGTTGTTTTTGGTTTTGCGGAATGCCATCCGAGTCTGCTCATCGTCCGGCGCTTCCTCTTCTTCGACTTCAGCCTTTTTGCGAGCGAGCTCCTTGCGCACTTCACGCTTGAAGAAGGGACTGTATTCACGGTCGCGAATTGCACGGTCACGCAGCATTGCCTCTGTCTTATCGAGCTGATCATCGATATAATCAAGTGCAGCATCGTATGTTTCAAATCGAACCGGCCGGCCGTCAAACGTAACTTCATAATCGCCTTCGACAAGGTCAATATCATATCCGCGATACGTATCATAGGTCGAATCTTCATCGCAGTCTTTTGCACGTCTTTGGACAGAATACGCAATTGCAGCAGCCTGCTTCGGGTCTTTACCCGCTTTAATTTCAGTTGCGATATTCTTCTTCAATGCTTCTTTCGACTTCGATTTTACGAGTTCATCTTCAACATCTTCAGAATCAAGGAAGTATGCATTTACTTCAGTTGTGTCATAGGTATGAGGGTCAGCATAAACAGACAGCATGAACGTGTTGTCATATCCGTCTACAGAGAAAGTATAATCCTTACGCATCATACCGTCTCCCATTTTATTCCAGCCTTTGATACTCTCGCGTGTAAAGGTCAATGGCTGACCGTCAACATAAAAGCGTTCTCCGAGTTCCTTTACAAACTCATAAGCATCGTAATTCGGGTCTTTAACAAACGTCGACTTTTTGGCAAGTTCTTCTTGAATCTTGTGCTTCAGTCTTGCGGGCAATTTAGGCATCTTTTCGTCCTCCTCTGCATCGGTAATACGGTTTACGCCAAAATATCCGGTAGCACGTACAATCAGTTTCGGTCCGAGAATATTATAACGTTTCAGATTTCGGAAATCAAACGTATCCACCTTATCATTTACAAGACTGGTAGAAAAGGCTTCGAAATTCTTTGCACCGTATTTCTTCTCAAGTTCTTTTTGTTTGGTCGCATGTGTTCCGGAACGGAATACCAAAATATAGGTATGATTTCCGACTTTATAAATTCCATCATCAAAATCAAATTCCGACATTGCCGGAATATTTGCATCCGATTGGAAAATCAGACCCTTCACATAAGGTGTGACTGAATCGACAATTTTTGCAATACCGGCACGACCCTGCTCGCAGAGTGCAACGTGATTACCGCGAATATTAACTTGACGAGGCTGCTTTTCGTCTGTAATATCACAGGTATATCCACACGACAGCTCGGTACGAATGCCGTTTTCAATATCATTGATAATATCTGCGTCGGTGATAATCAGATTACCAAGCAAAACGGGTTCGCCGTCTACAGTGCCTTGATGAACGTCACGAACGAATCCGACCGAATATTCTTTATAATTATCAGGTGTTACGTCCTCATCGGGATGTTCACAAGTAACGGGCTTGTTTTCGAAAGAAGCGATTGCCTCAGGGGAAAACACTTCTTTCGAATCCCGGATAACATTAACGACAGAATCATCTTCGTTATCTGGGAAAATCTCGTTCTTGTGGTATTCCTGAGACCCCGTTCTGCCGAGAATTGCATCTCGGCAGATCAGATAACCTTCGGGGGTCTTACTCTTATGAGGACTTATCTTTTCTTTGATAAGTACCTTCATCGATTATTCTCCTTTCGAAACGAGAATCAGGTCTCCATTATTGATGTCGTGAACGATATCCTTAGTAACTCCGGCTTCAAGTTCGCCTTTCGGATTTCGTACAATCATATAATTATCGTCAGCAGTATTGCCAACAATAGTGAAATGTTTATTTGGAACTGTCGAATGCGCAAATACAAATCCGGGTTTAATATCCGTTTCCGTCACCTTATCAACAGAATCCTTAAATTCTACCGGCATATATTCCATAATAAGTTGTTCGTTTTCTGTTGCACCAGTTGGGAATTTCTGAATTTTAACATTATCAAATATCCACTTGACTGCTTCTTGGAAACTACGGAGACCTTTTGCAACCGGCTTACGAGCCGCCACATTAAGTCCGCCGCCATAAAGAATTGTCCATGTACCATCTTCCTGCTTCACAAGGTTATGATTTGCAAAAGAAACTCTCTTACGTGCAGGATCGGGCTTTATCTTTTCTTCATCAGATTCGGTTTCTTCATCAGTTTCTTCTTCAATCTCTTCTTCAACTTCGACGGTTTCTTCGTCATCATCTTCGTCATCATCTTCGTCAAAGTCTTCTTCAACCTCGGTTTTAACATGCTCGTCCTTACGGCCCTCGTCAATGTTTTTCTTAGCCTCCTCAACAGATTTGTATTCTGTCCCGACCAAGTCAAAATCACGGCGAGTGTATACATCATACATACCGTCCTCGCGAGTAAGAATCAGATAATCCTTATAACGGATGGCAGGAGTATTTGTCAGAATTCCGGCAGAACCGGCATCATTATCAGGCTGTGCCCAAAGAGCGTCGTCAAATTCAATGTCAACATCTTCATCAACTTCAATCTCATCTTCCTCTTCGAGTTCGGGAATATGAAGATCGTGCATGCGGCAAATGAATGCAAGGTCATCTGCTAAATCGACATAAGACAACCACCGAGCAATCGCATCCAATACGTCCTCTTCACCGCCGATTTCAACGAGCTCATCGAGGTTTCTGGGTTCTTCATCCCAGTCGATTGCAATATCTTCAACAGCCTCCTTAACATCGGCCGTCCCCATTGCTTCAGTCAATTCCGAAAGCAGATTCTTTACTCCGAGTCTTTCTTTGACAGATTCAAAGGCATCCCACGCTTTATCAGTAGGAATTTCCCAACCGTAGTTGTCATGAACCGTCATATCAAAAGAGTGAGCCGGCGTATTTGCGTCTTTGATAGAGTCAAACAATACGATCTTGAAATTAGTAGTATTTTTCTTGGCATATGTTTCTGCTTCGGCCTCAGACTTAAATTTCTTAATCATAGGGTCATCTTTTTCAGACCACGTTTTTCCGCCAACTGTGAGATAAAGATTTTTCTTCGGGTGCATAATAACAAACTTGGAATCCGCAGCATCAAAAACAGAGATTCTGAAATTAGTAGTATTTTTCTTGGCATATGTTTCTGCTTCGGCCTCAGACTTAAATTTCTTAATCATAGGGTCATCTTTTTCAGACCACGTTTTTCCGCCAACTGTGAGATAAAGATTTTTCTTCGGGTGCATAATAACAAACTTGGAATCCGCAGCATCGCCCATCATGCGCTTGCGACCCTCTTCACGAGCCTTCTTTTTAAGTTCGCCTTCCTTAATATCATCATCCATCTGGTCAATGACCTCTTCAATTTCATCCTTTGATTCAATCACGTTGGTCTCGTACTTCTTTGCTATGTCATTCCACTTCTCGTAACGAGCAACGAACTTTCCTTCATCGGTTTTCCGAATCGTACCATGACCGTCCGCCCTTACCCACGTTTCAACGGCATCGAACTTGTTCTCACTGATACGGTGAATAAAGGGGACTCCATGAATCCGTACCTTTGTCTCTCTCAGAGTATCTTTCAACTTTCTCGTAATCATCTTGTTTCCTCCCATAATTTCAAAACATTTTCCATCTCAAGGGGAATATAATCGGCATTTGCAGCAAAATCTGCAAACTCTCTCTTGAACTCATCAAGAGTATACGGGTCGCCGGCTGCTTCCTCGTTCATGTCATCAGTCAGCATAATTCCGTCATCAGTTTGAATCGCACGTTGATTAAAGGTCTCTTGATAAATCGCAATCGCTTCATCGCGAGTCACATCGCGCCCGTCAGGCAGACGATAACCCGTTTCATCAATCGGCTTTCCGGAAATATCCGAGGTCACATCGATATCATCGATGTTCTCGTATTCCTCATAAACAGTATGACCGCCGTACTCGCTCGGATTCTTATCAACAGAGGTTTTCACCTTGATAGAGTCTTCGAAATGTTCCTCCGTAAAGGGTCTTTCGTCAACGGGCGTAAGAGCAGCCTCACGCTTGATACGCTCATCGGTTTTCTTGAATTCAACGTTAACCGAGAAATCGTACTCATCCTCCGAACGCTCATTCATAACGATAGGGCTGGTTTGGACAACCGTGACACCCTTCGGAGAATCTGGGAAGGTGTTAAAAGCATTGAATGCTTTCATAATTCTCATGCGGGCTTTCAGGCTTCCGACATGATCTTCAACGATAACACAGTCAAGACGATATTTTTCACCGCCGAGAGAAGCATCGTCATATACATCGACATCGTAGTCGGCAAGAAAATCTGCTAACTGTTCAACAAGATTATGCATAGAGTATAATCGCTCCTTTCTTATTATACATATATTATAGCATATCTTTTGGAGAAAAAATAGTTAAATTATCAAATTCTCAGAAACAACTAAATATTCCGATACCACAAGGTCATCGTCTCCGGGTTTAATCTCATTCGAAATGGTCAACTTATCGCCGAATATACTTGTAATCTGGCAACTGTAATAATAAGTATGATCAACGATTTTAGAAGTATACTTATCAAGAGACGCAACTCCCGGGTGCGACGAAATAATGTCCGCAATAACGAGGTCGAACACGTTTACGCTTGTTTGCTTATCCGTAAGCGGCAGACCATAGTTGACTTGATACCAAAGTTCACCTTTGATAATCGATAACCGTTGGATTAGCGAGGCCACTACAGCATCAGTATCTTCAGCATAATTTGCAACAGAAGGAGCTGTCAAGCTCCCTCTGCCGACTTGTACCGAATCGTCATCGGCTGTCCAGATAGTACCGTTAATCGCACTACCTGTATCAATCCTGAAAATATAATTTGTATCGTTAATTGTAATTTGATTATTTGCAGGAAGGTCAGTATAACCTTTGAAAAATACTTCGTTGACAGTTATCTCATAATAGGTTGTAGTTGCGGCTTCGCCAGTTTTCCCGAACCAGATAATATTTTTGTTTTCCGATAAAGCTCTGCATTTCATATATTATGCCTCCTGATCTGCGACACTATCTGCAAAAATGTAATACGGAGTAACGGTTGGCTTATAAAAACGTGTTTTCTCGTCAGTAAACTTAGCCCATGCAAATTGAGCGCTATCAATATAAGTATATTCAATACCGACGCTCTCAATTGTCAAGAGTCCGTTTGTAAAAAGATTCATAATGTTAGCCGTAGCCTGTGTTCGGTCAATTATAATAGTACAGCTTGCTGGGCTTTCGACATTATCGGCATAAATAATATTCAAGGCCGTCAGAAAATTTATACTTTTAATGTTCGCAATATAATTTTGAATTTCATTCGGATAATTATCGCCTTGATAATTATTTATATCAAACAAAGGTGTGCCTTGATAAATTTCACGAATACCTTGTCTCGTACCATTAAAATTATATTTTCGGATCGTTGCCTCGATCAGAATCAGTAATTCCCGATTTGTCAAAGTGATTTGTATAACACTCGGAGCGGTATTTATAATAATATTGCCGTCATCATCATATTTATAGTTTTCAGTCAAAACAACTTGACGTGAAACACCATAAATCGATGCAATTTCATCTAAAAAATTTTCACTTGTATCTGATAAACCATACCCGTTATTAACAAGATAATTGTCTTTATTAGACTTGTAATAAAAGATATTCAAAAGGTTGAAAATATTTTCAGAGCAAGCTAATACATTTTTGAGAATTGTCGTCCACATGTCACACCGAATTTGAATATTCGGTGTTTGCTTCATAAACAGGCTCAATGACTTTCTATAAAAATCATATTGCTGTAATTCGTTTCGAAGTAACATATTTTTGCTCCTTAATCGATTTGTACAATTGAGAATACACAATTATTTTTCATAAAATCGATGATCGAATTTTGAATTTCGGTTGTAACGGTACCATCAGCTACTAAAAACCTGAACGCAAAACTTGCTTCGTCAGTAGCTTGGAAATCTACTGAATATCCGGGTTTCATTCCATCAGCAGGAGCAGTTACCTTGCTCCAAGTTGTACCGTTATTCAGCGTGCAACCGTAATCAAAAGCGAGATTATAATTTGCGTAACGGTTAATAAATTCCTGAATAACCGGATCGTTTTCAGAATAGTTAAAGACAATCTGGTATTTATGTGACGCTACGACATTAGTTGTTATCATAACGAATCCCAATATATTGTCCTGCTCGTTTTTCGTATTTACAGCTTGTGTGTTTAGTAAATTGGTTGCAACAATCGGCATAGTGGGCCAAGCAAGTCCAGAACCGATTGTCAGTACATTACCATTCCATTCGGGCGCCCGAAAATAATAAAATCTGGTAAGCGGATTTTGAAGTACATTATTTTTTTGGTCGGTCGTATCGCCAAGCCCTTTAACGAAGATGGATTTTACTTCATATGTCGGCAAACCATATTTTGCAGTTCTGAAGTCAACCGATTCGATAAGCTGCGTCAGAAGAGGCATCGACACATCTTCACTGATATTGATATTATTGAAAAACTCATTTATCGTATTAACAATTGCTGTTTTTTGGCTGTCACTCAGCATTTTATTCGCGAGGTCATTTTTAAGCGTAAAATCGATCGTAAGAGTCGGGTCAGTCAAAAGGACCTTCTTCCAATATATAGTATTCGTCAAATGCTCTGTTATATTGAAAGTTTCGCTGTTGGTAGTTCCACCTTTCGGTAAATTTCCCGGGTCAGTCGTTGCAATTCCGGGAGTTATCGTATTATATATTGCAGCACCGATATTCACAGACGGCACATTGATATCAGACTGTGCCGCGATAACCGCATACATACTATGAGGCGGAACAACGACACCATCGGCCAATGCAGCACTATTAGTATTTGTATTATTCGAATATACCCAAGAATCAATTACTCCGGGAACATTGAGCAGATTAGATGCGACCGAATCCAAAACGGTTCTTCCGGATTGACCGAACGAACGCAGGCGACGAGCTCTCAAAGATGCATCTGTTTCTTCGGCAAAACCGGTAGTCGCGCCAGATTGCTGGTATACCAGCAACGAGCTTGCATTAATTGTTTCGAAAATATCACCGCCTCGTTCTTTTGCCGGAAGACCGAATACTGTATTTCGGTCATCTTGTTTCGACATATCATATTTTCCGGTAGAAAAAGCTGTAATCGGGCCCAACTCAGTACAAGTGACTTCAATTGCAGTTACGCTGTAATTATCACCGCTTTTTGCCGGAAATGTTACTTTATATTTGTTAGTAGACTCAACCGGGTTAATCCACTGCCATCTATTTCCGTTCTTATCATTCAACAGAAGGTAAGAGGGAGACAGGGGAGTCGAACTGGTATTTGCTATATAGACGGTTGCAGTCGAATATGTTGCACCTTGTCTGAAGGCACCGGAAAGAGAAGCGAGAATATCGAGATATTTACCGGTAGCAGAAGCAGGCGAGAGGTTATCGGACAAAGACTCAAGGGTGCGGTAGATATTATTCAACACGAGCGACTCCGCCATAACAAACTGCCCGTCAGCCGAGGCACTTGATACGTCGATATCATACCCGTAAATCTCTTGCATTTTCTTCACATAGGCGTCTTTAATCTGAGGGAAGAGCGCTGCCTGAAAGCCGTTCGAATCAACCTTTGCCAATTGTTCAATATCGTATTGATTATTTGCAATTGCCATTTGCGTATTTCTCCTTTATAATTTGATCACCACTCCGAAATTTTTGGAGTGCGTATTTGTATTTGTCGTTTGCATCGGTTGCCAATGTCCCATCTCAATAGTATCTCGGAAATCCGTATCCGTAAAGATTATCATCACGAGAGTACCGGCAGCCAATTCCATTTCTGAAAAGAAGTAGCCTTGTATCACATTTGTACCGTCTGCATCCCATTGAGGAAGGGGCAATGCTTCGAGAATGCCGTATCCGTCAGCAAAGGTTCGCGTGATCTCCGTGACCAACGCGAGCGTCGCGACATTCGTCCCTTGCAAGGTTTTCTGTTTCGCACTGTTAAACAAATCCACAAGCGCATGTGCGGCACCTGTCCGTTCTTGTCCGTTCATGTAAGCCCTCCGTTTTGCAGATTTTTGTAAAGGTTAACGGGAAGCGCGCTAATGTTATACAGGAAGGTGCTTCCTCTGTTCTCAAAGGTATACTCAATACGCTTGATAATATACTCACCGTCTGGATTAAGCCACTGCTGGTTAAAGGTTTGATACACGGTATCGGCACTTGTCATCCCGCTTGACGTATCGATAATACGGTTCGGCACCACAATGATGTCACCAGGAATCAGGTTGAACACGGGAAAGAGTTGAATCTGAAGGCCGTTATTGCTCGTCACTGTCGGATTGCCGTTCGCAATATGCACGATATCCGGACTAATCGGAATGACGCGGCTTTGCCCGATATCGGTAATGCTTATCACCTTGTCATTCTCCGAGGCGTCCGTATTGACCACGAGTCCGGATAATGAATCGGAGTATTGTCTGAGCGCCGAATCGATTACGGAGGTTGCCTGTCCAGAAGCGCTCAGCACATTCTTTGCAACCAGCCGGCGTAGCCGGTCGCTCACGAGTATGCGCTCTGCAGAGCAGCCTTGCTGCACGAGCATCCAGTGCACCATATCCGACACGTTGCAACCGGAGCGCATCGAAAAGTTGATACGACTTTGACTCCAACTTGCGACGAGTTCGGAAGCAAATGTGATATAGAGGTCATAGTCGTGCTTCGCGCGAATCTTCTGTTGAATCCAACTCACTTGCCCCTTTGCAACGCAAAACAAGTCATCGTTGCTTTGATACCCGACCTCAATCTTGACACGGTAGAGTTTGAGCGCCATTATCAAAGCAATCGAGTCGTACGTCACATTAGAGATTTGAATCACACCGTTGTCCTGATTCAAACCGAGGTTCTTTGTTCCGGTCACTCGAATGTTGAAGTTGTCTCCCGAATTCTCTCCTATCACGAGTCTCACGCCGGTTTGCTCACCGTATTTTTCAAGTCCGGGATATTTCTTTTTAAGCCACGGAATAAACTCGGCGTCTTGTTTTGTCAATTCATTTGTCACATCAGCAGCGGAGTCGAATGTAATGCGTATACGACGCATCCAACAATTCTTCTGCACCAATCCGCCACCGGACGCAATCGATTCTAAGTAAGCGTTCATGTTTTATACCCCTGATTTTCAAGAGCATCGGTAATCGTACTCGACAGTTTATTTACCACGTCTTTGATGCTGCCTCTGATTGTCAGCACATAATAGTTTGACAAAACTTGCATCGCTTCCGTCACGCTGTTATATCCAGCAGCCTTCGCAACCTCCGTTTCGAGGTACGGATTAAACAGAAACATGTAATACTGTCTGGAGCTGTCCTTGTACATCGTGTTCTGATTCTCGTCCATATCGTACAGTGAAGATTCGACGCACCACGATCCAAAATACGGTGAGACCGGTTCCGCAGTGCTGCCGTAGCCTTTAAGAATTTGCATCGAGAATGGCTGGTCCTCGTTGTTTGTTGCGGTAATACGCAACGTCAACGCATCGACCCCGACGGTAATCGGCACGTCACCCGGCGAATCAGGCAACGAATAAAACTGCACATTCCGGAGCTCGGTATCGATTTGATACTGAATGTCTTCCATCAGCATTCTGAGTCGCGCAATATCTGGTTGATTGACCACGGCATCCCGAAGCGACACGCCTGTCGGTTCGTATGTTTTCGGGTTCACATAAGTCCCGTAATTCTGAATCAGATTGAAGCCTTGTTTTAGCCGTTTCTTTTTCTCGCTCGTTTTATACGCAGCATAAATGCCGGCACCCGCGAAAATCAGCACCGCAACAGTAATACCGACCGCCAAACCGATAGGACCTCCCGCAGAGCTTCCCGCTATCACGGTAGCGGCATAGCCTGCAGCTCCTCCGATTATCGCACCTCCTACCGCACCGGCAAGCTTGACGATTATGAGTTGCAGAAGAATGTCACCAATCGTTTTACCGAGCCACACGAGGTTGTCGAACTTGACGCCCTTCAGGCTAAAGGCTTTACCGTCCGCAAGGTCAATGTAGCCTGCGTTAAAGAGTGCTTCGAGCACGGTCTTATACAAGGAGCCGCTCTCGTTCACCACCTCGCCGAGCGACTTGGTCGCCGGAAGCGACGTCTCAGGATAAAGGCTCGCGTAATTAAAGGTTTCGAACACGCCGAGTTTCGACACCGTTATGACCTCGGTGAAGGTGAAGGAATAACTCATACTGTTGTACTGCTCACGCCAACTGATATTTGTCAGCACCATATTATCCCGCACTTTGAAACGAGTATTCTCGCTTCCGGGTTTGCCGCTGCACATCATAACAGTACAGAGAATTCCCTTTGTCTGCACATATTCGAAGACCTTCTGAATCGCTTCGAGTCGATTGACGCCGTTCAGGTCTTTCAACTCTCCGGCGTCCTCTTCGAACCATTGGTCCCACGATTTGTCGCCGCCTTTGAGTTCGCCGATGATATTGTCCTTCGTGTAAAGATTGTTATTCTCGTAGTTGTTTCTACCAGCCAGCGAGAAGCTGCCGGACAGAGTCAACGTTCGAGCGTTCCTATACATGTGGTCTGCAACCGTCACTCCGTCCTCAACGGGATATTGCGGTACGGTCGCGGTGCTTGATAACGACTTCTCGGTACAGGTATCGAGGTCGAAATAACACAGTCTTCCGTTAAGTTTCGCTCCGATCACCGTGCGGTATTCCATTTGTCATCCCTCCTTTTAATTGAGGGCTGTCGCGGCACTCCGCACAGCCGTTTCAAGTTTGTCGTTCAGGAACTGTTCCATCTCGTTCTGATTAAACATGCCGTTCACGTTATTGGTCATCTTGACGCTCACGTTACGGTTTGTCGTATTGGTCACACTGTTCGAGGCATCCGACATCGCAGTCGAGCTCCACCCGTACGTGCTGTCGGAATAATCGATTCCGAAGAATGTGAAGATTTTGCCGAGTATCTGTACGAGGCCTTTCAGCACTTGCAGAGTCGTCTTTGCAATGGTCATAATCGTGTCTTTATTCTCGCTGACCCATTGCAAGAACTCCATACTCATCTCCTGCTTGAAGAGCTTCAAATCGAGTTGCATCTCCTGAATGTTTTGAAGCGCACCGGACTGTTCGAGTTTCGCGTACCATTCTTGTTGCTTCTGCATATATTGCGTAAAAACTTGTCGCTGTGCCGCAGTCATATATAACAGGTCTTCGTCGGACGAAACACCGAACATCTCGCTCGCCTGTTGGAAAGCCCACGCTTGCTGACCGGTCATCCCGTATTTGAGCATGGTCTGGCGCGCAGCGCTGTTCACTACGAGCGAGTTCGCGCTGTATGTCGCCATACCTTTATACAGGTTTACGGTATCGGACGCATTCTTCAATATGTCGCTGAACATTCCTCGGATACTGATTGACTGTCCGAGCACCTGCGAGAAGACGTTTCCGATTGTTTTAACAACACGTTGAATTCTCTTCAACACCAGTGAGACAGCCATCACGCCAGCGAGTTTGCCGCTCGCGGCTTTACCGGCTGTTGCCGCTGATGCCGCTTTCGCCGCGGCATCAACCCGCACTTCTGGAGTTTCACCTTTAACGGACAGGACCGTCATCTCGTCCTCAATATCGCGCTGGTGCTGTATCTCGCGCTGGAGCTTTGCAGTCGGGCTTGCCCACATGTTCCAAGCGCCTCTGAGCGAGGGCTTTGCCCAGAAGTCTTCGGTCTGCCGTCTCTGCGCAATTGCCGCTCGCTTCGATTGAATCTCGGCGGCCAATGCTCGGGCTTTACTTCGTCTCGCAGCTTCCTCTTCAAATTTATCAAGGCGCTTCTGTGCTTCGAGCTGTTCATTTAATCCCGCTATATAATCATTGAGAATTTTTTGTTTCTCTTCGGCCTGTGTTTTAACGCGGCCATGGTATCGGTCTGCGATTTCTTTTTGACGGACTAATTCTTTTTCAGTGGCTTCGATAGCAGCTTGCAAGTCGACGAGTTTTTTCTGTCCGTCTACCTCAACCGCAATCTTTATCGTTTTATTGACTTGATTCGCCATATATCTCCTTTCTATGAGTGTACGGAGAAAGGCTGCTTATAAGCCCTCCTCCGTATCTCCTCATTATTTTTTGTTTTCTAATAACACATACCTATTATACAAGTTGGTCATACAGATATCGTAGAGATCGATGACTTCCCAGATATTGTATTTGTGAGCAAGCTCGTAATATGTCGCGAGCCTGTTTGTGACCAACACATATAACACATGATGTGCGTTCGGCGTATTCAACCGAACGTCCGAGTCCGCAGAAGGGATTACGTTTCGCTCGTCGATTCTGCGGAGCCTGTAAAAACCTCAAACACCACGTTCTCAAGGTACCACTGTACAAGCTCATTCAAGGCTCGGTAGTTCCGCTCAAGATTGAACGGCATATACACCTCGCGACCGGGTTGTTTAACCGGAAACCATTTCCCGTCGACCTCGCACTCCAGATGCTCAAGCGCGAAGGCAATCAGCGTCTTGTTCTTTTTGAAATCGTCCAAGTCCACCTGCGTCGCGATAGCGAGCAGGTCAACCGGCGACACCTGACCTTCCCGGAAATTGACTCCGGGAAGGGACTGAATCACCAGCTCTCTCATTGTTCGATAATGTCGCCGACCTCGGTTGTCGCAGCCTTTGCACGAGTGGTGCGCTTCGTTCCGACAATCGAATCTGTTCTCGCGGCCTCGCTGCGCATTTGATAATCGCGGTGCGCGTTATCAACGCGCTTCAGTGTCTCCTCCGCTTCTGCGTCTCCCTCATCGGTCTCGGCACCAACGGTGAGTTTCCCGTTTGCTGCGAGTGCCTTCACGGAATCCCAATGCTGAATGCACGCGGGATAGACACCCGAGCCTTTACGAATCAGCACATGGCTCTGCACCCATGCGGACGCAACGCGTAACCGGTCCGCGACGTGAGCGTCACGGTTGGTCATGTCGATGCTCTGCAGTCCTTCCGTTACTTCGATGTTCATTTCGCTTTGAATTCTGACAAACTTCTTCATAATCATTTACTCCCCGTTATCAATTAAATATACGGTCATCCATCGACCGAGCATTCGTGTTAAGTTATCGTTAGAACGTACCGCTCGTACGAGTTCGTTATAAACAATGTCGTAGTTCGATTTGTTTCTCGCCCAACCTTTGTAATCGACGATTTCCCACGGCGAATCAAACGTCAGTAAAGGTAAATCGTCTCGGGTATCATAAAACACAACGAACTGTCGACCTTGTTGCCAGAACTCATTCCCCTTCGCCGGTCTCATCTACAGGACCTTCTGTCGCCGCTGTGGCCGAAGGCACAGCTTCCGACGGTTCTTCCCGGAACTCCGTTCCGGTCGCCGGTGTGTATCGTCCAGCAAAAGGATTCGATTCTTGCGGGAACTGTTCTCCCAGAATCTCGCTCGGAGCGGCTTTCCCGGCAGTCTTATATGCCGCAAGGATTTCAGCCTCTTCCTCAAACTGTAACTTGTTAAGCTGCATAGGATTGAAGTCAATGTTAATCACGTTATCGTTCAGGAAGTCGCGGAGCGACACAGCACTCTGATACTTGCTAATAATACCCTGACTGAGTAACGTCTCCAACATGTTGGCGTAACTCTGGAGGGAAGCAATCTTCGCGTCGTTCACCGCTTCTTGGTCCAACGGCCGAAATTCGAAGTCCGGAGCCTCGTTAAGACCGTAACTCAAAAACAGAACCGTTAAGAGTTTCTGGAGAACGGGCCTGAAATAACTGTCGCACCTGTTCTTGATTGTTACGGCGTATCGATGGAACGCGTCGGACTCCTGCGAGAGTCCTCCCTTCAAATCGCCGAACAGCACTCCCTGCATTTCGAGCGACGCTGCGACAAGCCACATGTTTGTTTCCAGCAACTGCGAAAGTCCGGAGATGTTCGCGAGCTGGTTCATAATGTACTCGTCGTCCTTATCGAGGAACGTGAGGGAGTTATAAGTACGAGCCCAATTGACCCCGTTATGTTTTAGCCCGAGACGCTACTCTCGGACCGGGTGATTTACCCCTCATACTTTCATATGAGCGCAGACCATATCTTCACCTGTCAAGGTGTCTGCCACTTCGTCAGTCAATCGCTTACTGACTACGAGCATTCGCTCTGGTCGTTGAAGGTTCCCTTACGGGCTTCCCTGCTGATTAGCCATTATATAATATGTAGGATTTAACCGTGTATTATCTCAATTGTTTTTTCTGCTTTCGCCACATTCACGATTGCAACCTATATAGGTTGCTGCGTTGTAGTCAATTGAGCTTTAGGCATTTCCAGCAATTCAACAGATATTTTGTCACGCACATTTCTGTACGCGGAGACTATTTTTGTGTAGACTAAATCTAATCTCCAGTCGCTTCGTCAACTGTTCCTCGTTTCCCTTATCGGCACCCATAAACACGCCTCTCATTCCGGACATCTTAACGACCTCGATGAGGGACTTGTTAATGAGCGACGTAATGCTGGACTTGAGTTGGTCGTCACGCGACAGTTCGTTCAAAATATGCGAGCCTTCAGCGTAACCCCAACCTTGCAACTGTCCGCATTTGATGAGTTTCGGTGCCGTACGATGCTCGTACCTCAACACATAGGAGTGGTGTACCTTATACTGCCGACCGTCTGCAAAACAAATGTTATAGTATTTCGGTTTCCCGAAATCCATATCGCGCATGTTCGTCACGAGGTCGTCATCGGAACCCTGCACACCGTACCAACGATCCGTCACGTAGATTCTCATCTTCCGACGCCGGATCAATTTCGGGTTAATCGGGTACTGCATTTTCTCGTCCGGGATTCCGTCAAACATCATGATGCCGACTGACCCGCCGAACAATGCTCCCCACTGTAACAACTGAATCATGTCGAACTTATACCGCTCGTAGGCTTTGTAAATCATGCTGTAGTCGCCGTCGCCGTGCAACATGAACCCGCAGTTGACCTCGTCCTGTGCCGGTTTATCAATCGCTCGCCGGAACACCCACGAGTCGTTATACAGTGCCAACCACAACGGCCAGTTCAATGTGCTGTTATCGAAACCGTAAGAACTGAAGCTCTTGACCTTATCGTCAGTACCGACTGCAGCGAGGCTGTTTCCGTACGCGTCGTTGATGGCGACCGATTCAGCAGCAGTCTTGGTCACCGATTCGATACCGTTATGAAGCCCGTCTTCAAAATCCCGGAAATCGGAGTGTCGCATAAAGCCGTTGGCAAAATCTCGGAGGACTTGCTCGGCTCTTGCCGTATCTTCAGACATACTAATCTCCTTTCTGTCTAAATCTTTCTTACATATATATTATACATTGATATGAACATAGCCGCTGGGCATAGTATACTGCGGTACTTCTACTACTTGATATACTTTCCCGTCAGATGACGTGTATATATCACCCTCACGATCTGTTTGCCGCAAAATCAATTGCTTTTTCATAATTATATCTCCCGGTCAAACTATCTTTCATTATTCTTATTATACCACATAAATGTAAACTCATAATGAATTGGTAATGAACATAATGCAGATTTTAAATTTCGTCGGCTTCTGAATATTGATAAACTGTTTCCAATGCTCCTCCTGCTTCGCACGGTGCAGCCATTTTGTCGGCTCGACCATTTCGGTAAACCGTGGTATAATATTATTGTAAGAAAAATTCGGAGGTTAACTATTATGTATAAGATTCAATACAGATTTAATCCTTATGCTGCCTGGACTGATTGTGTTTGGGATGGTAATTCCTTGACATTCAAAGACAGAAAGGCTGCTGTTAAAATGGCCAATGAAGTTCAGGCTATAGCAAAGCAGATCAACTCTACTTATGAGTATAGAGTGGCGGAGGTCTGATAACATGTTCAAGAGATTGTTTATCTGGCTCTTTGACAAAAGAGTTCTTGAAGCTATCAATAATGGCTCTACCTACAACGAGGTCAAGGACCTCGTTCGTCGGCTCAGCCAATCTGACAATCCATGATATAATATTATTGTAAGAAAAAATAAGAAACGGGGTACTTAATTATGGCAACCGCTACTACTTTGAAAACCGAAGACATCGAAAGACTGGAAGAGCTCATTGACAATCTGGCTCAGGCAAAGAAAGACAAAGCCGAACAGGCCGTCATCAAAGACAAGATTATGGACTTTATGAGAAGCCTGAACATCAAGACCTTCCGTCAAGGAAACATCGTCATGCGATTGACCGACCGAAGAGAGACCAACGAGTTCGACGTCGACATGTTGAGACAGAAGTATCCGGAAATTTGGAAAGAATGTCACTCGACTCAGGTTCGCGAAGCTCATCTTCAAATCAAGAAATCTATTGTCATTCAACATGATGACGAACCGACCGATGAAGAACTGAACGAGGCTTAAAGCCTCGTTCTTTTTTAGCTCTACTTCGCGAGAGCCTTTTAACAAACCGTCGGTTCCTGAATATTGTTTTAATCGTTGTTCTGAAATTCGAATAATAAAAAGCCTGTGCATTTCACACAGGCTTTTCTTACTTAATTAAAATACAGTTCAAACTCTTCATTCAACCAGTCTGCATTGTCACCGAATTTCAGAACATCGTCTACTACATAGTCAGAACCAGCAAAGTCGATTTTTGAATTGAATCGATCAATAAACTCAGCAGCACACTCATTGTCTGAAAAACCAAGAGTGTATCTCAAAATGACTTTATCTGTATCATTATCAATTAAGAGATAATACAGACTGTCTTCAGTCTCATCATGATTGACACGAACTCGACCAACCGTTACTTCAAAGTTGTGAAAAGTTTCAGGCGTACAGTCATCAATCATATAAGCATGATAACCAAGTCTTCTGAAAAATTCAAGATTCGTCATAGTTTTAATCTCGCTTTCAATTATTAGATTTTTAATGAGCTCTTGTCTCACTGTATATATTATATCATATTTTAGACTCTTGACTGAGCCGACGGTTCGACCAAACCCTTTTCAACACATCGGCTTCTGAATATCGTTCTAATTATTGTTATAAAAATAAAATTTTGTCGGCTTGCTAAAATTTGCAATTTATGATATAATATAATTGTGAGAGCGAGATGCAAAATTCGTTTGCGCGCGAATCAAGATTCGGCTAAGCCAAATTTTATCGGCTCAATCAAAGCTCGTTTTCATGATATAATATATACAGAACGAAGCGATCAGGTCGTTCGAAACAAAAAATTCAAACTGATCAGAAAGGTAAAAACTATGACACTCACGAACATTCTCACGAAATCAGGCGCAAAGGTCCACATTCATTTCGGCAAGAAGACCACAACCAATCTCTGGGGCCGTTGGGTTGAAGTCACAGATATGTCGCTCGTGCTCGAATTGAAAACCTGCAAGACAGCAACTGATTATGTCGCAGTTCAGTCTAAGCACCAGAACGACTGGCAGAACCTGACGCGACCGTACGTTCGGGCTGCGTCTGCGACCGCAGCTACAAATCCTATGCAGCCTGCACAAGCTGGGGCCCCGGGGCCCTGCCCTACCGATGACACATCATTCGATACCCTATCCGACCAACTCGACAAAGTGGCCGTTCAATCCGAGCCTGCCCAGCCTACCGTTTTGAGCGACAAAGAAATTCAGTCGTTTCAAATCAATGCGGTCGGCCGTCTGCAAAAGTTCTTCAGCGAGTTCAAATTCCAACCGGCTGCTCGGTTCGTGAATACCCTTGCCCTGAGTCAAGACGTGTCTGCTGCTCGGGCCTACGTGACCGGCTACGTGCGACTCATCAACAATTCGGACGCGAACGACATCGTCGAAAAGTTGAAGAGCCCTGAGTTCGAATCCGTCGCGTCCGACCTTATCAAGTACCCGCCCAAGAAACAAATCAACAAGCGCTTGGACATCTACTTCGGCGACGCCGGCACAGGCAAGACGACCAAGGCTATCGAACAGTACCCGGACGCACAGGTCGTACCTTGCAATGCAAGCATGTTGCCTGACGAGCTCATGCGGACCTTCGACTTCAACGACGACAACGGCAACCCGGTCTTCAAGCCTTCGACTCTGCGTCTCGCAATGGAAGCCGGCTCGCCCATCATCTTCGATGAAATTAACCTGTTGAGCTTCGACTGTCTGAGACTCTTGCAGACCCTGACCGACAGCAAGTCTTCTATCAATTATAATGGCGACACAATCGCTGTTAAAGACGGCTTCAAGATTATCGGCACGATGAACCTGACAGTCAACGACCAAGTCTACAACCTGCCCGAGCCTCTGGTCGACCGGGCCGAAATCATCAATGAGTTCAAACTCAACAGCAAGCAACTGGCCGCCTACGCTTTCTAAGGCGGCCGGCCACTCGGCAAATTATCGGCTTGCTAAGATTTGCAATTTGTGATATAATATAGATGTACGAAAGAGAGGTTACAACATATGAACGTATCATTCAGTTATTGCGAAGACATCCTGAAGACATTGCCCATCGGCTACTATCTTGGTCATCCGCTCACGTTGAAACTTGAGCCGACCGGAGACCGGACCTACATTGAGCTCGGCTGCGAGCGTATCACAATCGGCTTCGTGAACGTGTTCAATGCTTGCAAGAATGCGCCCGACGGCTATGACCGCGAGTCAATCATTCGTTCGCTTCTGTATCATGAAGTCAGCCACGCAATCCTGACGCCCAGCAAACTCTTCGAATATGTGCTCAGCGACGAATGGCCGACCAACTTCGATATGCTTTGCGGACCGAAAGTCAGAACGAGAAACGACAAACAGCTCGTGGATACATCGAACCCGTACATTCCGAAAGACAAGCTCGACTGGATTGTGAAGAACCTGCACGACATCATCAATATCTTCGAAGACGAACGTATTGAGACCTTACTCAATACCTACTACATGAACACGAACTTCAAGCGGCTCGTGGTCATGCTGAACGGTGACCCGAAAAACTTCTGTGACCGTGACGCAATGGGCCGATTCTTCTCAGTCGTCCGGTACAGACATGGTGACCCGGCTCTCGTGTCTCGTGTTCAGCAAATCATCAACAAGCATGCCGGCTTGGACAATACGGCCGGATATCAGCCTTGCCTCAACTATGTGCTCGACATCATGCACTTGATGTACGACGTCATCAAGTCAATTATCGATGAGAATGAAAAGCAGGCCGACCAAAACATGAATGACAAGCAGCCCAATAAAACTCAGTCTGATGACAAGCCACAATCTGATGACACGACTTCGAGTTCCGAACAATCTACACAGGAAGAAAGCAAAGCCCTGACTGATGAAGAGATTGATCAAATCATGAAGACAGTCGAACCGTTCTTGCAGTGCTTCGAAAGCGAAGAAGAACTCTTGGCTACGAAGAAAACACTCAAAGGCCTGACCACAAATCCGGATGCGACTGCTGTCAAGACGAAGGTCAACAAGATTCTGAACGCGATTCTCAACAAGCAGAAGAACCTGTCAAGCGGCTCGTATGCCTATGCAGGCCGTATCGACCCGAGAGCGACACTCAATCGCGACTATAAGTGGTTCGCCAAAAAGAACCAAGGCTCGGCTGCAAAGCGCTTCAACAAAGTGCGCTTCAATCTCTTCGTCGATTCATCTGGTTCATTTCACGGATCTGAGAATGCAATCAATGCTCTCATCTGCTCTCTCAAGCAAATTGAGTCGACAAATCCCGACTTCTCGGTAAGAGTCGCTCATTGCGGAGCCGGCACGGTGCTCGCTCCTGTCGATAACCCGTACGTCAGTTGCGAGAACTTTTCACAACTCGGTCACAATACAAAAAAGATTTACGACTCGATTCAACAGCCTCAAGCAAGCAACGTGAACATCGTCGTGTTTGACGGCCGTATGGCAGGCCGTTTCAATGGCGGCAATGCCTACTCGGCCTTCGACCATTCGAACTGTATCATCGTATCGGATGACGCTAATGAAGAAGACATTCGAAGATTTGCACCTTCTGCTAAAGCAATTATCCTGCAGTGTGGCTATGCCAATGCCTTCATCGACGTCGTGTTAAAGCAGATCGAATCTATGCTCAGTTGACTGTTAGTACCCGTATGGGAGGCATATCAAAATCGATATACCTCCCGTCGACGGTCGATCGACGCACTCCTCCCGGGCTCTATGCCAAAATGAATAATTATTCGTTTTCCGCCTCTTCTGTTTCATCATGTACTGACTCAAGATTTACGCCATCAAAACATTATACCCCGGGCCCCCTCAGTTAGTACCCTCGTGGTTAGTGTTTTATAAATCATTGTTTTCGCAATAAGCGCGTGCCCCCTCAACAAGAAAGGAGATTTTTATATGAAACGAACCAAAGAAGAATGCGACAAATTATATGCCGACATCATGTCGTTGAAGGCACAGGGCCTTCGCAATCAGGAGATTGCCCTAAGGCTCGGCGTCAACGACAATACCGTCTCCCGGTACGTCAACGGGTATGTCGGCGTATGCCTCAACGACTACGGTCTCGACGCCCGACGCAAGCTTACTCCTCGTGACATCGAAGAGATCAAGCGCCGGTATGCCGAAGGCGAAAAGGGAATCGACCTCGCGAGAGAGTTCGACGTGCACCAATCCACCGTCACCTACTACTGTTGTCCGGGTCGTAAGAAGCGGGTCAATATTAACGTGGCCGAACGTATTGCCCGTCTCAAAAAGGAAGACCCGAACTTTCTGAACCGTATCAACGACCAAGTCGGCCGCAGCTTGAAGCGGCGCCGTGAAATTATCGATAAAATCAAAAAAGGAGAAATTACAAAATGAACGAGAACGAACTGAAAGACGCAATCAAAGCGGCAATCCGCGAGTCAAGCAATACCCGAGGCAAACTCCCTCAGAGAGCGATTCACATCAACAATTACCACTCCCTCTGGGACGACGACTCGAAGCCCTACTCCTACACCGTCACGCTTGACCAAGACGACAACGTGACCGGTATCAAGCCCAATTGGTGAGTCGATATGAGCAGCCCGTTCGAATGGTACGACAAGCATTTCAATGAGATTGAAATCGTCAATCCGGTCAGTCACACACGTATGAGGGGAGAGGTCATCACGACCTCCGACCCTCGCATGCTCAAACAGTTAAAGAAGATGCAGGACCGCGTCCAAGTGCTGTCGGTCGAATTAAGCGACAACACCATCGGCCTCCGGACCGTCAGATCTGTCTCCGTTAAAGTCTTACCTCCGGAGCCTTGTGTATAAGGCCATAAATTGCAAGTTGCTCGGGCCCTTATACAATGTAGGGCCCGCCCCCGGTTACTGTCCAAACCCAAGCAGAATGCTTGAATACAAAGGAGAAAACGCGAATGAAAGAATCTCTTGAGTTCTACAAAGAACATCTGGCCGACATTGTTATGTGCGGCCTGTCATATGAGGAGCAGGAAACTGTCATTATCCGAACACACAACGACGGCTTCCTCAGTGTCGAAACAAGCCTCCCGTCCGACTTCACCATCTTCCGTCGGAACGCACTCAAAGGCGACTGGGAACTCACCGGCGTTGAGGTCGCCGCCGACGAACCGGATCCCCTCCGGATTATTTCGGCACGTTTCAAAGCACCGAAGAAACTGCTCACGTTCCGGCCGGCCAAGAAAATCCTGACTGACGAGCAGAGGGCTGCCGTTGTCGCTCGGTTCGCGAAAAAGAAAGTATAGTCTTTTTCGCCTTATGTAAAAGGACGTGCGACGCAAGTTGCCTCGGGGCCTACGTTGTATATGGGCCCACCCCTCCAAATTTTCCGGTGCAAGCAATTGCAAGGACCGAATGAGTAAAAAATAAGAGCGGGCTTCGAAGCCCGCTCGTGTATTATCAGATTTACTTTTCGAGAATCGCATTCACCTGCGAAAGGCTTAACCCGAATTTCCGACCGACTCTCGTCTTGTTCTTATCGAGTTTCGCTTCGGCTTTCACCGATTCGGCGAGTTCTTGCTTCTCGCGTCTGACATGATGCCAATCGGGAGAGGAAATATCATCGCTCTCTTTGTCGAAGGGAATCTCATCCTCCGGGACAAACTGCCACCGGAATTTGATTCGTTCGACAACTTTCACTGTAACTCCAGCGGCCCGCGCAATATCGGTATTCGTAATGTTCGAATCCGATTTCTGTTCGTTCAGTCCTTCGATCACCATACGATACTGTTGACGGGTAAACTTAAGAGGCTGAGCGTCTCGAATTTGTTTCATCGTTCCGTGTCGCCCGGTCACATGTCGCACGTACTCTTCGAACGAGTAGTTATACTCGCCCGGTTGGTCGGCTTGCATTTGTTCGAACTCTTCGCGCAGTTGGCTCTCCGTAACGATCTCGCCTCGCTCGTCTTCGAATAGGCGTTCGGCCGAGTCCTTGACATCGGCCTTCTCGTCCTCGTCTTCCTTCGCTTCCCGAGCGACCTCGCGAGCGTAAATCCCGACCCAGTTCAACAGCTTGTTTCCGCGTCTCAGTTCGACGTCGAGCCGTCCGCTGTTCCACACCTTGATAAGCTCTTCGTCAGTATACTTCAACTGGCTGTTGACGTATTTTTTAAACTCCCTATAAGCCTCTTCCAAATCGTCGAACGAGTCGACGTCGTGCCATATGAATTCGTCGTCGATGAAAGTCCCGAGAATCAGCTGGTACTGTTTGTCCATCTTCGGCATTCCAATATTCCTCCTTGTCGAAAATTTTTCCCAAAGGTCCGAGCGTCATCTCGCGCCGGCAAAACACAAAAGCCCGCCGAGGAGAGGAGCGGTAGAAAATTGTTTTATCGGCCCGCTCGGACCTCAAGAATATTATACAATGCGTTTGCCCGAAAATATAGTAAAGGCGGTGAAAATTTTTTATGACTCCCGAAACAAAAGTCAAAAACGCAATCTGCAAATTCCTGTCCGGAATTCCGGGCCTCTACGTCGAGCGTCGACAAGCGGGCGGTTTCTCGTATCGAGCCGGTGCGCCGGATATCTGGTTCGTGTACCGAGGCCGTCACGTCGAGGTCGAGTTCAAAGCGCCGGACGGTCAGGTCCGGTCCCTCCAACTCAAACACGAACAGAAACTCACGAGCGCCGGGTCGCTCTACTGGCGAGGGAGCAATGTATCCGAGTTCATCGAGTGGTTCGGAAAAAATTTCTCCGAATAACGAGAAATCGAAATCTTGATTATCTATTTTTGGTGGGGGCCCTCCGGGGCCCCTTTTCAATTGTGAACAAATTACGAAATTATTAAGGTAGGCAAATTATTAAGGCATTTTCCACTCATATATGGAGAACGATATATCTTATTTTTTATATATATCCTTCTCCCTCTATAATAAAAGAATATCTTAATAAAAAATATTTCTCAAAAATTCAGCCCTCGTGCACACATACGTGAGCGGGCCCCCTCAGTTGGTACCCTCAAGTTATTGCTCACCCCGCCTACCGGCTCAAATTGCTCGTCCTCAAAATGGCCTTCGGCCAACTGAGGCTTTTTCTTTTTCTGTTAAGGGGGCCCGGGCTTTATGAGATGTTATCGTTATTAAAGACAAGGGCAGATTATTAAGAAATTTCTTAATAGAAAATTGACCCACGAAGTTTTTTATTGATTATGTGATTATCTCAGATAGTAACAAAGATATACAATTTTTTGAGTGCTAAATGGTGATTATCAAGATGAACCACGAAATCAACGCGTTTTGGAGGCCCCAATCACGAGATCTTATAAACCCCTCATTTTATAATCAACGATTATTAAGGGGTGTAATCAACGTAATTGGACCTTTAATAAAAATTTTTTATTTTTGGGCATATTTGATTTTGAATCGGAATCAACATAAATTAAGTGTTGATTATCTTTTATTTCAGTTCAATTTACCGGCTTACAAATCTCGAAAAACGTGATATAATTATATATGTGAAAATCATTTGAAGGAGATAAAAGAAAATGTTGGACTTGCAAAAATTGGGTGAGATGGCTGACCGATTGACTCCGGAAGAAATGCCGACTTTGATGAAACTCGTGACATCGCGATACGGCCGGCAACTCAAACTGAACGGGAAACTCAAACCGCAGCAGGTGCTGCCGTGCCCGAAATGCGGACGGAAACGTACGATTAAAATTCGGCACGGAGACTTGCTTGAGTTTGCAAAGGTATGTGGAAATCCGGAATGTAACTTTACGGGATATATCAGTTCGACCGATTCGAAACGGGGCGGACACGTCGTGTCCTGCTGGAATCGGGCTGTCAAAGATTATCTCGATAAAACATATGTCGAACCGGTAATCGACGAGAGCTGGCGCATTATATAAAGGAGGACTTTTCAAATGGAATGGGACAATCTTCCGTCTGAATACAAACTCAGAATACTCGAACAGCATGTGACGCTCGATGAAGCGAAAGAGTTGGTCAGGAAATTGAAAGCAAATGCAAGAGTGCTGAAACCGTCACCGAACGTTTTCTCGTGTCCTCGATGCAATCACAAATATACGGTGCTGTGGTCGACAAAATATGCACCGGTGCAGTGGCGAAAACAATGCTGCCATTGCGGCTTCGCCGGCTATCCGGCACCGTCGAAATGGACCGTCAAAAAAGAGTGGAACCGTGCTGTGATTGACCAACTGAACGACACCTATCAAACCCCCGAATATCGTGACGACTGGTACAAATTGTGATACTACAGTACTACTTTTAGCCCCTATTCACCATCACCCGAGGCTGTGCTGTCGCCACAGCAAAACAGATCGCCTTACTGTTTTATCGGCCCCGAGAATAAGTCGATTCGTGTTATAATATAATAAAGAAAGAGAGGATATGCAATTATGGAAAATTACATTATGCTTGACGGAAAGAAGATCGCCTTGACTGAAGAACAGGTCGCTCAGTTGAGAAGCGCCGCTTCATCGGATAACTCAGTGAAACCCTTTAATCCGTGCGAGCGAACCAGAGATCAATTGTATTACTATTTGGACAGCAGGGGCACGAACCTTCTCGTGTCAGACGGTATTCAAGATGACTTTGATTTGTTTGACAATGAGCTGTACGAGGACCTCGCGAATTACTTTAACGATAAAGACTTCGCAATGCACGTCGCGCTTAACCAGCTCCTGTATCGCAAACTCCTACAATATGCCTATAACAACAACGTCATCGATACCAACCCTTGGGACGGCATTACGACTCATTATTATATTTTGCAGCATTATATATCCGAAGGATGCTACAGTATCGTGCTCGGATATACGTGGTCTGAAGTACTTCCGTGTACCGTGTATTTCAAAGATTCGGCTGCTGCATTGCATGCAATTGAAGACGTGGTCAGACCGTTTAAGGAGGAATACCCCGATTTCAAAATTATTTGGAAAAATAAGGAGAAGTAGGAATGAGATATAACCGTCTCCCATGTCCCAGATGTGCGGCCATTCAAAAGCACACTCGATTCGTTCGGCAAGTGACCGATTCCAATATCCCATTTACGGAATATCTCAAATATCCCTACTATGTCGATACCGACGGCTCGGAACCGATGCCCCTCCTGTACAGGCTCGCCTGTACAGGGTGCGGCTTCGCCGGCTATACGAGCACCTCTCTCGATAAGAACAAACTCGCAAAACAATGGAACGACGCTGTGCTTGACTACGGGAGGAATTGCTATAGCAGTCCGGCAAGAGTCTTCTTGTGGCTCAACATCAAGCAAACCTATAAACCGAGGAAAAAGAAGAAGGTGAAACACGATGAGCAAACCGACTTGTTATCGTAAAGTCAAGATGTATAAAGCGCCGAAAATATCCGAGCCTTCGTCTCAGGAAAAGACGCTCGCAAGATGGCTTACGCGACTAAACGAAGAACTCGAAGGCTCGGGTTATAAATATGTGGTGGACCGACACAGTCAGTTGCGACTCGTATTGGCAGCCGACCTTATCAACAATTCTTCGTTTTGGGAAGCGGCAAACCGACTGAAACTCGACGAGCAACACATTCGAACGTCTGCTTCGCCAGACTCCGAGAAAACCCCAGATCATCCTGTGTTTTGGGGACAGCCTGCCCGGTATGGCCGCACAGAAGAGGATGCGTTTTTCGATACGCTAAGAAAGGTCAATGAACGTTCAACTTACGGGATGTACTGTAAATCGCCGTATTGCGACACAGACCAACTCACGATTGACGATGTGTTAAAGGAGGATAAGTGATGCTCGACTATAAGAATCTGACGTCGAACCAACTCAAGATGATTTGCAAGTATCACGGCTACGAGATTTATAAGCGGTCGCACAGACCGCATCGGTTGCCTTGTCCCGATTGTGGACTCAAGCGGACGGTCATTGTGAAAGAACCCGAAACGGGACTCTACCGCCGTCGATGCGAGAGGTGCGGCTTCGTTGGACATGAGAGTAAGAGCATTAACGGAACCGCGAAAACGTGGAATCAAGCCGTTGAAGAGTACTTAAACAATTCATCTGTTTAAGATGTTCTCAAAACACACGAAAGGATAACTTTCATGATATATAATTTGCTTTATGCCTGGCAAAAACAAATCGTCGATTCGCTCTCGAAGAAAGTCTCGTTCGGGTTGTGGCTCGACTGCGGGCTCGGTAAGACTGTGCAGGCTCTCGCGCTCGCAGAACAGAATCAGTCGACGAAGGTTTTGATTGTGACACCGAACTGCAAAGCCTCGGAATCGGTCAACACTCCGGGTTCGTGGCAACAGTGGGCGATGAGACTCGGTCCCGATAACGTCGACTGGGTGGTGCATTCGAAGGGCGACAAATACCCTGTGCATTCTCTGCAATACAATCGCGCTTCTGCGTCTGCTTCGCCAGACAAGAAGGTCGCAACTGAGTCGCAAACTGAGTCGCAAACGGAGTGTCCGAAATCAGATAAAAATGACGAAAACAAAATTTTGAAATCTCAAAACTGCAAAAAACCGAAGAGACAAAAAGGGGTTGAGGCGTCGGCCATATTAAGCATTTCGTCGACACCTCTTCCTCCCGGTTCGGTCTCCGCGAATTCTGCGCGAACAACTAAAGAGCAAAGGTTCGTGTTTAAGGAATGGGAGAGAAGCGTTTTCGTTTGCAATTATGAGAGTCTCTTTGTGCGGAATGCACAAGGAAAAAAGATACAACTCAAACCCGAGATTCTGTCATTTTTGCAGGCTTGCAGACACCAGCCCGTGACACTTTTGCTTGATGAGTCTCATTATATCAAAGACCCCGAAGCGCAGCAGACGCTCGCTTTGCAGGCAATCAAACGAGAATTGATGTGCATGAGCTCATCGCTTCACACCTATCTTTTGACCGGTACTCCTTTTACGAGAGGCTTCATCGATGTGTTCAACCAGTTGAAGTTCCTCGGATGTCAGATGACCAAGACACAATTCAAAGATCAGTTTTGTGTTCTCGGAAACATCAGGGGTCTCTTAGGTTGGCAGCAACCGATTGTCGGGTATAAAAACGTCGATAAACTGTACGAACTTATTCACAAGTATGCTTTAACGCTCAAGAGCGAGGATGTGTTGAAACTTCCAGAGCAGGTCTTTACGGAACACGTGCATGAGCCGTCACCGTATTTCACTCTCCTGACTCGCAAACGCCTGCCTCTCAAAACGATTCTCAATATCAACAACGTTCGCAGAGAGCAAGGATTGACTGTGCTTGCGAACGAGGACATCGAAGTGTTGATATGCGTCTGGGAAGAAGAACACGGAAAAGAGTTGCATAGCGTCTCGTTTGACGATGCACTTAAAAACAATCTGTCGCTTCCGAACCCGTGGTACCGTAATATCGATTATCCTGAGACGGCATATCTTTGCGATACTCCGGGGTCGATGTGGATGCGCGCTCGTCAATTGAGTATCGGATTTCAAGGCAATGCCGAGGCTGCGACTTGGTATGACCAAATGAGACTTGATGAGATTCGAAAACTTCTGACCGAACATGAGGATAATTATGTGGTCTTCTATAATTACGTACCGGAGTTTACGGAACTCTTTGACATGTGCGTCGAACTCGGATACAATATCGATGTGTATAACGGCGACATCAAGTCGCTTGAGAACTATACGAGATATGTGAACGAGACTCCTGAGGCTCGACTTCTCGATAAGAAGAACGTGATTCTTTCTAACTTCGCGTCCGGTTCAACGGGGATGAATTGGCAGTTGTACAACCAGTGTATTATTGCGTCGCTTCCGACATATAAGCATTGGGCACAAGGTATCAAGCGTGTGCACCGGTCCGGATCGACGTCAACTGTTTTTTACCATATCTTCCTGTCAAGAACTTGGCTTGACCGAGGGATGTGGGAGACTTTGATGAACGGGGCAGAGTATTCGCAGGAGATGTTTGATAGAGCCTTGAATGAGGCGCAAATCTGAAATTATCAAAATTATCGGCTCGGAAACGGGCCGATTTTGTGATATAATATAAACGTACGAAAGAAGAGAGGAGATTAACTATGGATAAGAAATTGGAAGATGTCTATAACAGAACACTTATAAGATGTATGTTAAGCGGGCAGAGAACCAGTGTTTCCTGCAAGGACTTGATAAACGGTAATCGTTGTCCGCTTGATAACACAGAGATGGCTTGTGACCGCGATTGCAGGCGTACGCTTGAAGAGTGGAAGAGATGGTTGTATAAATTATCCGAGCATGCAGACAATGACGAACGCACACTTAATGACATTATTGATGAAGTTAAGCATGCTTTAACAAAACAAGATAGGGAGCAGTATATAAGATGAAATATCAAGTAACGGTTAAAAATCCGACCGGCGAGAATCGCCTTGATGTCGCAACAAATCTTTTGCTTGTTGCATATTCTACAGAAAACAGAAATTCGGTTTTAGTTGTCGGAGACGATTTCAAAGACAATGATATGGCAGTTATGCTGCATAGTATTAAAGCTTGCTATAAAGATGTTTACAAGCAGCAAGATAAGATGGTTAAGAAGATGATACGGGCATATTCTCGTCATCGTTTTTGGAAGAATCTCAAGAATAAATTTTTTGGAATCAAGGAGGATAATAACTAATGGCACAGTCTTTCAAAAATCCGAGTCCTGAATTGCAGGACGCTTATGACATGACTTTGAAACATGCTGCAAATGCGCCTTATAAAAAGGATGAATTTTACTGTAATATTTTGAGATGTATCAGTACAAACTGTCCATTTGCAGCGCATGGCAATTGTAATGATGAAACTGATACAAACGGCGCCGGTTACAAAAGGACTTTTGCAGAGTGGCAAGAGTGGTGGCACAAGTTGACCGGTATCAAAGACGAGCGTCTTGAATCCGGATTTATTATGGAGACTCCCTGTACGGCAAATTCAAATGATACGGCTGAAGAAAAACCTACCGAATCTCTGGAACAGGAAATTCTTATCAACATCTGCTGGACTTTGGTTAACGGCGTTGAGATTAAAAAGCAGATTCGAATTGAAGAACTGTTTGATGAAATCGAAAAGTTCCAAACCGAATTGAGTGCATGGTATCTCGAAATGGCAAAGCCGATTGATGGTGTCGATGCGACATTTACTAATAGGATGCACTTTGAAGCATACACGGCTAAATTGGGGAAGACCCTCGTTGAGTACAATTTCAATTCTCAGATGTTCGGAAAACGGAAAGTATGGGCTGAACTTTGAAACAATTTTTCATTGCATATGATCCGAGGAAACAGGTCCTGACTTTTGTCAGGGCCGATTTTCCGGTAGAGGCTGCAAAGGTCCGGGCTATCTTAGCGGGGAATGAAAAAGTATCGCGTTTGAAGTTGCAAGTATGGCCTATGGCTGGTTCAAAGTTTAATTATATTAAATCTGTTTTGATGGAGGACTCATGAGAAACGATTCGTATTTGAAAGTCGATAAGACAAATAACGAAATGTATACTCCGTTCTACGCCGTTGAGCCTCTTATTAAATACTTGCAAATGACTGAATATAAGAAAATCTGTTGCCCGTTTGATGAAGACTGGAGTGCTTATGTACAACGATTCAGAGAGCTCGGATATGAAGTGACGAACGGCTCGCTGTTATCGGGAGTTGACTTTTTTGAATTGGATTTGCAAGACTGTGATATTATTATTTCAAATCCACCGTTTCAATATAAAGACGCAATACTGACTAAACTCTATCAAAGCGGAAAACCGTTTGCAATGTTGCTTCCGCTTCCGACATTGCAAGGCAACAAACGGGCAAAGATGTTTGAGCAGTATGGTGTGCAGTTGCTTTCGTTTGATAAGCGAATTGGATTTCATTCACCAACCAGTATGCAAAAGATAACTGGTATTCCTTGTTTTGCGAGTGCGTACTTTTGCAGAGATTTCCTTCCCGGAGAATTGATAGTCGAATCGCTTCCTGTTTTTGAGCGGCCGCTGATAAAGGAGGATGAATGATGCTTTGGTTATTTGAATTGGCTCCACCGGGCTACAATGAAGCAATGCTGGTAGAGGCGCCGAGTTATTACAGTGCGTGCTGTGATTTTATGAAATATATGACTACCTATACAGATTGCAAACTCACACAAGGTGATTTGGATCACATGATTAAAATCAACGACTGCTCTGATGTGTTTGGACGGTTAGAGTATTTGGGGGAGTATCAGTTGAGATGTTATAATGAAGCTGTCAAAGAGTATTCCCCTTTACGTGTTCGGATTGCAAAAGTAAACCATTCAGTTATGTGGGTAAGGGATTTCGGAGCGCTTGATGAACCCAAATTTTCATCGGCTCAATTAAAGGCCTTAAATGCGATATAATATAAACATACGAAGAGAGGAGAATAAAATTATGAAGTATTTTAACATTGCGGGTAAGAAGTCCTATTTTGACATTGCGAAGTATGCAATCGGCGAGAGAGCTGCTTTGATGCTGTGCGATAAGGCTACGGATGAGTGTTATCCCGTCTCGGTAAATCTGCTTGACGATGATGAAAAGCCGATTGTCCCCGAAGACTGTATCGCATTTGATGTCAACAATGTCGGGCCTGAAGTGTATGCGAGATTACTGCAGCTCGGCTTCATTGAAGAAGTCGATATTGAGAATAGCGGTTTCTGTCTCTATCCGGTTTGCCGGCTAAATATGAAATTGATAAAGGAGTATGCTGTATGAGTAATGCTTGGATGATTCGTCGCGACGGCAAAGCGATTCCTGTAACGGTTCACTTTTACGGTGCCGTCGATGACGTTGAAGAAACACTTTATGCTGCTGAATGGCTTTACAATAACACTCTCGAATCCGGTACGAAAAATCTGATTCGAAATCTGGTTGCGTCATATGCTCATGACCTTGACCCCGATGCACCGAGTAGTGATTTTGAAGCGACCCTTCTGTATCAGATTAAGCATTTGCCTTACAAGACTATGACTCCTGAGTTCGTTAAGAGATTGAATCTCGGCAATATCCCTCCGAGCGATAATTTGCAGTCACTCAATCTGGCTGTCAACGACGCACTGAATCAGGAGTTTCTGCGTGCTCGTTATGGAGGGATGTACGATAGCGACAACCTCAACGGAGGCGAGATGTATTTCAGAATCAGTTCGACTGGATACAACTGGTTCCCAATTATCTGGAATTTCGTTTACGAAAACAGAAACAGGATTTCGAACGTTACGGTTGTAAAAGACCCTGAGTCAACCGGGATGAAGGGTATGTATCTGCAGCATAACGGTGAAAAAATCGATCATATGCCGATTGATGAATTTATCAATCTGTCCGGCAGACCGGTTATGGACTCTTACAAAAATGTGTTCAAACTGTTTCCCGAAATGAATATGACGAGACGCCATGAAAAAATCATGAGAGCGCACGCAAAAGATTCTGCCTTTGTTAAGGGGAAAGATTTCAACAGATGAATTACACAAAGTGGAATGAGACTATTGCAAGTCCAACATGGGCACAGACTAAAATATTGAACGGCGAAAACACAGCTGCTTATCTCGCCGATTTGTTTTGGTATTACAGTGCGATTGAACACGATGAAGATGTCAATAATGCGTCTTACGGCGCATATTTTATAAAGGAGATTGAATTATGCGACTGCAGAAAGTAACCCCTGAAGTAAAGGAGCGGTTTTATCGACAGCTCCGATTCAATTCGGACGTGTACAAGAAGTTTCGCGAAATGACGAAAGTCGGAAACCTGTACACGAAAACAGAAATCGATAAGTTTCTGTATCACCCGTTTGCATCGACAAAAGACAAGCAGGTTTGGAGTTATTATGATATCATTATTACCTGTACGAAAACTCCGCCTTACATGACATTGGAGACGAAGTAAGTTTAAGGGCACTGAATAGGTGCCCTTTCATTTTATCGGCTCAGGATTTAAGTCCATATGCGGTATAATATATATGTAAGAGAGGAGTGATAAAGATGATACAGTTCAAGCCGTATAAGATGATTTCAAATCTGCAATACGGTATGTATTACGATGAAATTTGGTTGGACCGAAAATATACGATCCGAGAATTTGTTTCGGAAATTTTAGAACGATTTCGCGAAACAAAAGGCGAGTTTAATATTCGCTTTGTCAACGAAAAGAAACCGAAATATTATTACTACACTTACGGTGGCGGAATGCCATCAATTGTGTGGGATAAACTTCCGCTTGACGCGATTGTGTGCGGCGGATTCTGTACGACAGATGATGTGAATCATAAGAAAATATTTGATATATTGGTTGAGAGGGAAAACAAATGAAAGTATATGTGTTTTGCATAACATTATATCTTATTAGCTTGATGAGTGAATCTTCGACTCCGAATTGGCTGAAAGTTTTAACGAGCATTAGCCTTGCTATATTATGCGTAGAAACTATTATTGAGATGTATCGCTCTGAAAAGCGCATGAAAGAACTGGAAAAGAAAATTGATAAATTACAGAAAGACAAAGATTGTCAAGGAGGTTCTGAACGTGACTGAAGAACAGTTGAAAGCGACGGGGATTGAAACGGGAAAGAACCCGTTTGATAAAGAAACGGGTGATTGCGCCGATTGGAAAGGCGATTATACCGGGACAAATCGTGCATGGCTGGAATCCTTATCAAATAGACAGCTCGCTGCCTTTTTGACACACGGACTTATTTTAAGATTAAAAGCAGAACCAGCGTTCGTTAATTGTTATTCGATAAAAGATGTGTTATGGCGAAATATAAAATCAAATGATGCCGTTATAGATTGGCTTAGCCAAAATCAAGAATATGAGGTGATAACAAATGAAAAAACTTAAATTTACTTTTACAGAAGATGAAAACAAAAACATTACGTTTGATTGCAGACCTGATTCGGAAGAACGCTTTTCCGACCTTGAGATTGTCGGACTTCTTTCGATTGCATAGAATGAAATTATGGGGGCTATGAGGCAGCATGGGCGTGAAGTATAATATTATCGTACGGGATGCAGGCGATATAAAAAAGAATGTAAAGAGTTTATCTGATGCTGAACTTAATGACCAGATGAAAACGTGCATGGCTATCTGTTCATGCGTGATGAATTCGGGCGAACCCGAGCCTATCAATAAAAATCTTGTTAGATACTGCTCGACACGTCTCGGTGACATGATTGATTATACTCTGGAATTGATGAGTGAATATCTTGAACGAGGTGGTACAACCGATATTGATAAATCACAGACAAAACTTCAAAAGTTGCAAGGTCGAATCAATATGGCAAAATCGAAAATCGCCCCGTTTTTTAAAGGTGATTCAATCGATTGGAATTATATTTCAACATTATAAAGGAGAATTATTATTATGGAAACTCGGAAAGCACTTGTTGTTGCGTATAAGAAATGCCTTAATGCAACTTATACGCATTTGGAAAATGATGCTGATTATGCAACAGAATTTGATGAAAAGACTGGTACATTATATCTTTTGTTCCAGTGGACTCATTCAACTCTTGATTGGTGGTCCAATTTGGATTTCTTCCCGCGTACTACAAAACCCTATAAGAACATGGATATAAAGTGGAAGTGTCATAGTGGTTTCCATCGAGTCTGGAAAACAATCGAACCGGAGATTGAAACTCAGGTTGCCGATCCTAAGGTCAAGAGGATTGTTTCAATTGGTTACAGTCACGGTGCAGCAATTGCTGCATTTGCACATGAGTATTGCTGGTATCACAGACCTGATATTCGTGCTGCGATTATCGGATTCGGATTTGGCGCACCGAGAATCTTTTATGGTCATATGAATAAATCTTTGAAAGAACGGTGGATGAAGTTTTTCCCGATTCGCTCTAACAATGATATTGTTACACATATGCCGCCTTGGTTGTTCGGTTTTCGACATGTAAATAAGGTGACAACTTTTAAGAATGGCGGCGATTTGATTCGCGATGAGGGCGAAGAAAAATGGCCGAAATGTGTAGTAAGCCATACTTACAGAAATTATATTCAGAATATTACCAACGGCACCGTAACGGGACCGCTTGCGAATTTGGAGGTATATAAAGGTGAATGCGAAAAGTATGTTGGAAAATAAATGGTGCGATGATTGTACTGGTGATGTAAAAACATGTCAGGAAACCGGTATTTGTGAAGGGTCATGTGAAAATGTTTGTGACGGCTGTGAGTGTGAAAGAATGATTGATTATCTTTATCGACATCCCACGATTCTCGCAAACATGATGATTTCTGCAAGCATGCGGCGTGATACGATCGTGCTAACGTCTCCTGCCGGTACATTTACCGATATTGATACTGCAGTCGAGAAAACGGCTTTGTGGCTGCAGCAACCTTTTGGAGGTGAAGAAAATGCGCGATACTGATAATGTGCCCGGCCTCATTGATTCTGTAGGAGTACAAGTTCGAAATAACGATATTATCCGAATTAAGATGGTCGATTCGAATAAATTCAGATATGGCCGAATCGGTTTCGGCACGTATGAGGATGACAACACCGGAGAGACTCATATCGGGTTTTACGTAAAGTCCGAAGGACAAACGGTAACAATCGGTCAACTCATAGGATATTCCGATCATTTCAAAGTTGTCGGAAACAGATTGAATTATCTTTATGCAAAGAGGAGAAAGTAAAATGGAACTGATTACCGCCGAATGGATTCTTGACGCAATTAAAATCATTTCGTCAAGAAAGTTTGATAAGTTGGAAGGTTTCGGAGTAAAGGTATATCGCGCCGGAAATATCATCCATGTTGATGTCAAAGACTCATGAAAATCACAACCAGACCGTATGAAGAAACCGGAAATCCGGAAATCCTTTTCGATGAGCTTCCTGTAACTGTTAATCCGTGCCACCTTCCGCGAGGGGGCACGGCTCTTAACACGACAGATTTTCCGGAAGCGCTTGAATGCCTTGAAGCATTAGAGCTCTGTGAGAATACCGGAAATGTCGTGAACTGCAACGCAGGAGTGTTTCCGGTCATCGAATTAAAAAATTTTCCCGAAGAAGGTGTAGAAATTTGAAAAAGTCGGCTTACAAACCGACTTTTTTTGTGATATAATATTATTAGAGTTACTTTAGGAGAGGCGGGCAAACATATGTATTGGTATCTTGTCGTTAAGAACAAATCATCTCAATGGTGCCAACTGCGTCATATTATACATTGCGAAGTCGGAACCGATTTACAAGAAGCCATTGATGATTACTACAGAGTGTTTTGGAAACTGGACGGCGACATGTTTTTCATGGCGAAATCTCATGAAGAGATGGAAACCATCGTGGCACGTGAGGAGTGATCAATGGCTGAGAAAATTAACTATGAAGATTGGTCATCCGAAATCTCAGATGACGAATTAAACGAGGCCTTTGCTGCTCTTATTAAAAAGAGTAAAGAGGCTCAGACGCAGCCTGCTACGTCTCGCGTAGTAGACACAACCAAACCGAGAGTCCGAGCCAAGGGTGTCGTAACAAAGCCGGTTATCAGTGCACCTGTTAACAAGGTACCGTTTAAAGCAACGCCTTTGACGGTTGACGACCAGACTGCTTTTATCGATTCACAGGCAGCTATGAATCGTTCAATGACCGAATGGCAAAATCTGTTGGCTCCTGAATGCGGTGTGTACAATACAAAATACGGATTTCTCGTAAAAGAATACGACTCCGTTATTTATGAGTATATCGGACGAGACGATAAAGAGGCAGCTAACCGTGCAAAACATAATCTTGTAGCGCTTTTACGTTATAAGTATTTCAAGAATCTGGATGATGCTGCGCAAGAACAGATTGATAAGATTGTTACTTGGTTTACCAAAAATATTTATAACAACATTTGCTATATGACAATTGATGGGAAAGACACGGTTCGAAACAGTATGTCGCTTGAAACCTTGCCTCCGTATTGTGTTGCTTTTGCAAACGGAGTTTATGATTTCAAGAATAACAAGTTCCTGTTAAAATACGAGAGAATTCGGATTCCGGCTATCACTAATACAATGATTCTTTATCCGAAGTATTGTATTATGTGGTGCTTCAATTATGATTTTGAACCACTTCCGATTGATATTAACACAGTACCGTTTACGTCATTTTGTGATGGATTAAGAGGATTGGTACCTGATAAATCGAATCTGGCTTGGCAGCTGTTTTCGAATATGACACATGATGCGGCTCACGTATCAACAGAACGGCGCCGACTTCATCTGGCCGAAATTCTCGGATATATTACGATGACACCATTTGTGCAGAGTTTCGTCGTGTTAATCGGTTCCGGCCAAAACGGTAAAAACTCACTTCTTGATGGCGCTTGTACTCATTATCTGTTGCCAGCAGCAGGACAGGAATCGATTGATTCAATTGAAGAAGATAAATTTATTGGTGGCACATTGCGTGGGCTTAGCCACAATATTTGTCTTGAAACCGAGCCCGGAGTTAAGAAAACAAGTGACCAGCTGAAAAAATTAACCGGTTCTAACGAGTATGCAATTGAAGAAAAAGGTAAAACAAAGACCACAATTCCCATGAACTGCAAGTTTGTGTTTTCTGCAAACAACAGAGAAAATATCAAGTTCAGCGACCAGACACAAGGATTTCTTCGTCGATGCAACCTTTATGAGCTTTATTACAAGTGGGACCATGATCATAACTTCATGAAATATAATCCTGATTACTATGCTTGTGACTTGATGCCTCAGGATTTGATGCAGAATAGCAATAACAATCGAATCTTCGTATATCTCGCAATGTATGGTATCAAGAGCGCAACAAAGAATTTTACTCAGGGATTCAACTTTACGTATAATGACTGGTCGTCGGCATATGTCGATTCGAATGACGAACTTGAAAGTTTCTTTGAAACGGAGTTTACACCAGAAACATTGTTCCGTTTTTGGGGCGATGCGTCTCTCCAAATTAGTAATAAAGCGCAGGACTTTGCGTTTTATATACAAGAAGCTACTGCTCTTAGCGGTTGGTCTAAACTTGTAAATTGTGATTTGGTGCGTCAAGCATATGGTAAATTAACATGGTCTGATTTGGCTCCGAAATTACGTCAATATGAAACAATAACAGATTACGACCAAGATGGCAATGAAATGCAGATTTGTGAAATGAACGGCGTTCATCTGCTTGAACAAACTGATTTGTTTATTTCTCTTGAGTATTTGAGAGCTATCGTTAAATTGCTGAAACCTCAAATTTTACAAGAAGGCCGGATGTTTAGTGATGATTTCCGTAAAACGATGAGAGTTGTGACACCCCGGATTGTTAGTAATAAGGCCTATGCTCGTGTTCGACTTATTAATGGGAAGGTGAGGTTTATCAATGAGGCGTGATGAATTGATGAAGCCGTGTCCACTATGTTCACATAACGGTGAAATGAATCTCTTATGTCCGATTTGTAAGGGTATAGGAGAAATTCGCGACATACCTCCGTCTGAACGAAAGAAACTGCGTAATAATGATAGCCGCTTGCGAGCCAGTCGAACTGGTAAATATTTGAGTAAGCATGATTGGGCCCTTATTGAAGATGCAACTCTCTCAACGGCAACGGTTGCAAGGCGATTAAATCGTTCGATTAAATCAATTGAAAGTGCAAGATATCGATTAAGAAAGGAGAAAGAAGGCTATGGCAAAAAAGCAGAAGAATCTGATGCCGATTGATATGGTACGGCAAGGCCAAGAGCAAATGCTTGTGGCCTTCGATAAAGACCCTAAATATTCACTTGAAGTTGACCCGGGAAACACTCTCGGTCTCAGCCCAAATCAGAAAAAGTTTATCGAATGTTATATTGAGTTCCATTCTATCCCGTACGCCAGCCAATTGGCTGGAATTACCGAGGAAGAGGGGCGCGACATATATTTCGACCCGGTCTGTAAACAAGAGCGCCAAAGGATTAACCGTGCAATGAATTATCGACGCTTTTCGCGGCGTCTCTTAACGGTAGATGAGGTCGGCGGATATTTGACATCGATGCTGATGGATGAAGATTTCGGAGGCGGAGATTGCCTGACGTCAAAGGATAAACTTCAAGTAACGAAGCAGATTATTGACATTAACAAGTTAAAGGCAGAAGCCTATAACAATCCCCGTATTATTGAGGACGTTGAATTTACCGAATCGGAAATGCAAGACCTAAGCCCCGAAGATTTGAAGAGCATTATTGAACAGACAAAGAAAGGTAAGAACCACGATGCTGAAAAGAGTGATTTGATAAATCAACTCAACAAAGATTGCGAATTTGATGCTGTTGATTTGGAATACCTTTGGTCCTGTTCGGTAGATGAACTAAAACAATTGTTAAAAGAGAAAAAGGAGAGGGACGATGCAAATTAAAATTTATCTTTATAACAAACACGGTAATGTACCGCTGCGTCCGAATTTCACATTAGATACTGTTCAGGAAAGAGCATGGCCGCTGTTTGATCAACTTTATAAGGATATCAACATTGGCAACCAGAAATTTGTAAGGTGTGATGCCGTTATTTTTGAGCGGGAACGGTTTGCTTTTGCAACTTGCTGCTAAATTATCGGCTCAAGAAAACAGATAAAATATGGTATAATATAAATGTAAGAACGAATGCAAAACATTATGGATTATATCAGGAAAGTTTGTGTAGTTTGTCGGCTCACGAAAACTCCAAAATATGATATAATATATATGTAAGCAAGAGTGCTTACCGAGCGGCATTCCACACAACCTATGTCGCTCGTTAAACGGTGGATGAGTGTTTTAGAAGCACATTACCAGTAAGGTAAAAGTATAGGTGTAAATCCTATATTCACCGCCAGGTGCCATGTATGTTGTTGACATAGCACCTCCTTTCTGAGGCATGGCGGCTGCGGGTTTATAGTTATCCTGCCCTCCTCGCAAAAGCTGCACCGTGAAAATCGGCTTAAACAAAGCGGTTAGACGCTTGACGGCTCGGACAGACGAGCAAACTTTTAAGAGAGGCGATTGAATATGAAAATTCAAGATATGACGATGAGTCGCCGGCAAGCAATGAATCGTGCTATGGATTTGGCCCCGAGATTTGTTGAACATTTCAATAAAATATATAATAACAAATCATCAATAGACATAAATCATTGGGCTTCAGAAATGCAAGCATGGCTCAATCAGATACTTGGAATCAAGTTAAAAGAAACTAAAAAACAGTTGTCACTTCAAGAAAAGATGGATTGGTTTTTCACAAACGGCTCAGATTCACAAACCCTTTTCAAAGATCAAAGTGAAGCGATGATTTATGATGACTTTGTTGATCTTGTCGCTGTTAATAATGATGTAAAAAAGAGTTTGAATGAAATTGGATTGCTTTAAGTTATCCTGACGGTCTGGAAAGACAGACAAACAATTTGCTTCGGTAGCTCCGTTGGTAGAGCAGAGGATTGAAAATTCTCGTGTCGGCGGTTCGAATCCGTCCTGAAGCACCAGCCGCCAATGATAGAGATGCGTATAACTCACACTATCCGGTTTAAGTTAAATGGGTGCGTTAATTCCGATATAATTTGTGCCTTGGATAATTCTTTCAGTCGGTTCTTACATCAGATTATTTCGCCAAAGTAACTGACAGTCGTATCCCCTTCAGATGGCATGCAGTTCCGTTCGAGTCGGGCGAGGGGAAAAATCCAATTGGTCTGCTATATTGGTCGTACAGTTGAAGTATGGCAGTAGCACCTGAACTGTAACAAAGCGCGTGGTCGTCAAGAGGCGTATAGACGGGTGATGGACTATTCCTGTCACAATAATTAGCCGGTGGTGCATCGCCGGCAAAGCCGATTCGGCCGTGGATTGTCGCGACCGACGGTATGGCATGACTTTGACGGTTGAGTGCCAAATTAGACAGAGTAATCGTTAAAGTGAGCTTGTTAATCGTTAATGATTTTCAAGGTGGCTCATATAAAGCGGTGATGACCTATTCCGCTTAAACAGATCTCTTTTGAGCAAACGGTTAGGGGATGTTCCTTTAACAGAAACCGGCTTATACGCTTGAGTTTGACCCGGGGCTATACAGCGTATACTCGGAATAATGTTTAATTCATTGAGATTTGTTACAGCCGGTACTGCCACATGCAGTTAAACGAGCGAGTGATTCGTATGGCCGGTATGTTATTGTTGAGTCGCCAAGCGGTAAGGCAACGGTCTTTGACGCCGTTATTACGTAGGTCCGAATCCTACCTCAACAGCCAGCGCGCACAGCGCGCCCTCTCTCCGGAACAGGTGCCCAGTATAAGGGGTTAAATGCGGTATGGTCCACAGCCTGTTTCACAACTACAAAATCACATGAGGTGTAAAATGTCTATTTTGAACTCCCCGTGCAAAGATTGTCCGGATCGAAGTATGACATGTCATGATACATGTCCTGAATATCTGGAATATAAGAAAGTAAGAGAAAACATCAGCAAACAGAGACTGGAAAACTACAGGACCGATCCTGATTTTAAGGTGTATAAAGGAAAGCGTCGTTGAGTTAAATATGAGGGGAGAGTTAATATGCACTTGTCACATTCAGGCCTGCAGCTATTGTTAACATGCCCGGCCTCTTATTTTTTGTCCAAAAAACAAGGAATAAGTCTGAAAAAAGAAGCAAAAGCATTGCAAGTCGGTTCGGCATTCCATTGGGGCTGCGAGCATAACACCGAAGATTTGCGAGGCTACCTTGATGAGATTGACCCATTTCAGAATCTCTATAATGACTTTACAAAAGAAGTTGCTCTTGCAACGGGTATGGTTCACGGCTATCTTAAAAAGAAAGATTCAATCTACAAGCAGATTCTTAAGTCTTATGAAGGCGAAGATTTGACGCTTGTAGAAGAGTATCACGAACTTGACCTATTGTGTGATTTACCGTCACTTCGTTTTGAAAAGAATCATGAGTTTCACGGTATTATCGACCTCTTGATGTTGACCGATAAAGGTTGGATTATTCTGGACTATAAGACATCGAGTATGCGCCCTGATTTTGATAAATATCTTGATCAGGTGCTACGTTATTGTTGGATGGTAGAACAGAAATTTCCTGAAATGCCGATTTACAAAGTCGGTATCATCAATGTTCGGAAGACCGGAATCAAGCAACGTCAAGGTGAAAACGAAGAGAATTATGCAATGCGTATCAAGCGCGAGTATGATTTTGACGACTGTGACATGATTGAATATCACGAATTCAAACCCGACGATTTCGAAAAGTCGAAGATGGATTTATATATTAAGAACCTTTCGCGAATGGCCGACTTTGCACAGGAGATTGAGGATAAGAATTTCTGGTTTATCAATTATGGAAATGCAGTTTCCGTTTACGGCAAATCTGAATTTTGGGACCTCTTCTACAAGACGCCTAATTGTAAATATCTTTATAAGGTCTATGATCCAATGTTTAATACAGACCTCGGTGAAATGTCGAATTATCGCGACGCTACAGACCTTGACATTAACAGCCTTGAAGTAACGAACCCGTTGAACCATTACGAGACGTTTAAGGAAGCCTTTAACAAACTTCCGATGTCTCAAGTGCCTGCTCTTGTGCTTGCACAGGCGGAGGCGTGTCGCATAACTTGTTTCAAATATTGTAAAGAGCATTACACAACTGATGACGAGCTTCTCGGTCGTTATTGGAATGAATTATTGAGGGAGTTAAATGATTCTCAAAGTAAGGTCACCTCAGGAACTGGAGAAGTTAAGGAAACGGTTTAAGGTCGTCTTTACTGAAACACGATATGCGGTTATTGACTACGAGAAAGATACATTACGAGCTTATTCGTTAGATGACGGAATTCGATTACAATTGACTAAGGACGAATCATTTGATATATCGAAATTCGCTCTTGATGCGTGGCGCACCAGATTTCATATAGTTGCTGATGTATTTACCGTTCAAAACGCTATAACAATGGCTCGTTTGAACGGCGCGTCTGGAACCGATCTTGATGAGATTGAGAGGTATTTATAATATGATGAAAGTTGAAGCACAATGCAAATATCAATTGCCATGCGGACTTTGCGAATTGAAAAAGGAACCTTGTAGCATGATGCATAGTCAAGGAATAACTGTTACAACGGTTCCGCTTTTCGATATAAATCGCAATCCTGAAACAAATCCGTTTATGAATCCCAGTATAACTTGTGATTCATCGGCTCAAGAAAACAAGGATATTACGGTATAATATAAATGTACCGAAAGTAATTATAAAAGGAGAGAATTGGTATGGCAAAAAACATTAAGATGATACTTTACGGTGAACCGGGTGTCGGTAAGTCGACATTTGCAGCCGGTGCACCTCGCCCGTTTTTCATTACGACTGACGGTAACTACGAATATCTTGAAGACTTCTGCGGAATGAGACCCGAAGACCATCAGCAGTGTTTCAGTTGGGCTGAAATGAAAAAGGCTTTTGCAAGAGATTTCACCAACTATGACACAATTGTGGTCGACCTTCTTGAGGATAGTTATCTGTGGGCAGATAACGAATTCTGTCGCGATAACAAGCTGTTGCATATCTCTGACTTGGGATATGGCAAAGGTTATGGAATTCTCGGCAATGAGTTCTTCATTGAATATCAGAAGTTACTCGGTCTTCCGAAGAATATCATCCTTCTGATGCACGGTGTTACGGAAGTTCTGAAAGACCGTCGCGGTGTTGAGTATTCGAAGTACGGTCCTTCGAAGTTGCTTCGCGATAAACTCATTACGCAGCTTGAAGGCCGTGTGCGTTTCTTCGTTCGAGCGTATGCAGAAGCAAGTGAAGGCCCGGACGGTCGTCTCCAGACAAAGCGTTATCTGAGCCTTGCACCCGATGGTCATACCGAATATGGTATTGCAAGAGGGCTGAGTTCTGACGCGCCTCATTCGATTCCTCTTGATTGGAATGCCTTCATGGAAACAATCAATCAGTACACTCTTCGCGCAAATCAGTCCGAACGTGTAACTGCAACGGTTGGAGTTGACGCTCTTGCAATGACGTTGAACGCCGCTCATGAAGCAACCGAAACTCTTGCAAAGGCAATTGAAGCGGCTGCTGAACCTACGCCCGTTGTCGCTCCTGCACCTGAAGTAACAGAGACTCCGAAGCCTCGTAGAGGTCGTAAGCCAGCTGTTAAAACAGAAGAGGCACCTGCTGAAACGAAATCTGATATTGATGACGTTGCAGCAATTCGGGCAAAACTTGCAGCAGTTCTGAATGACCCGAATAAAGCAATGGCACCTACTCCGAAAAAGGAAGAAGAGCAGCCTTCGTTTGAACTGGACACAAAGCCTGCTGCTTCTGCTACTCCTGCTGTAGCGGAAGCACAGTCTGCAGCTGAAGCACCGAAGGCTATGACTCAGGCTGAAAAGATGGCAGCAATTCGTGCAAAGATGGCAGCCCTTAAGGCTAATAAACAATAAAGGAGAATAAAACGATGGCAGACTTTATCAAACTTGGAGACCTGTTGACACAGGTCAATTGGGACACAGTAACCGATGAACAGACTTTCGACGACCTTCCCGAAGGCTTTTACCTTTGCGAAGTTGAAACGGCTGTTCTGAAAATGAATAAGGCCGAGACCAACCAGCAGGTGTCTATCACCCTTAAGGTCGTTGAGTCGGGTCTTGCAGAAGTTGTTGATGAAAGAGGAAATTCTGTTCTGCAGGAACTCAAGGGTACTGTTAACAGAAAGATTTTCAAACACTATCCTTTCAAGGACACGAACGGTATCAAGCGTTTCATTGTTGACATGATGAAGTTTGAGCAGCCGGATAATCCGGGTACGCCTCTTCTCGGTGTTGAATATTTCATGACTGAAGAGACTTTCCCTGATGCTCTTGAGTGTCTGCAGACTTCGAGAATCTATGTGCAGGCTTCTTATAAAGAGTCTCAGGGCAAGAAGAACTGCTGGTATGACATCATCAGTTGGGACCGTGCTGCAAAGCTCGGTCTGCCTGTTGACTGATGACTGCCCTTGACATTATCGAGGCAATCGGTTCAAATGAGTTTTTACGCAAAGCCGATTTTCTGCGATACTGTTTTGTGAATAAAGAAAAGGTCCCGTTCCAATACAACGGGACCGATTCTGCAAGGCCGAATACACCGTCTGATTTCGTTCCTATCGGACAGTTGGATTTGGCTCAAGCAAGTAACTTTCCGGGAGTTGGTATTTCAATACAAGCTTCCGGAATTTGTGCTATTGATATAGACTATTGTTTTCGAGTGCCGTTTGACTTATCAACAGCAGACGGAAGAGCTCAAGATATTATCAATATTTTCGGCGATACCACTTATATTGAGTTTAGTTTTTCCGGAACCGGCCTTCGAATTTTATTCAAGGCGGCACCGGTACAGGATTACGAAAAACGATACTATATTAAAAACAGTAAGACTCAATGCGAATATTATTATCCGCAAGGTTCAAACAGATACGTCACTTTAACAGCAAGAACGATTATTTATGCTCCGATTTCTTTTATAGCCGATTCTCTTTTGAAGGTCTTTCTGGACACGTATATGATAAGACCTGTAAGAACGGCAGCCCAGACAAATCGAGCACCGATTCAAGGCAATGTCGATAATTTATTACTTCACTTTTTGCGAACTAATAAATCGTTTCAAGACAATTGGTTTGATAAGGCACCGGGAAGCGGTTCAAATGAAAGCGAGCGAGATTTCTTCTTGTTGAAGTTTATCTTTGAAAACATCTCAAACGATAAAGATAAAGCAAAAGAGCTGTTTGAGCAGAGTCCGTTTTTTAAGTCGAAAGACCGAAAGCACAAATACAAATGGGAACGGTCGGATAATCGATATTTCAACTACCTATATAATGTCATTTCCGGAGGAGAATAAGGATGAACATTAAACGATTCAACGATATTGTCGCAAAGCAGCTTTCTAAAACGGCAGACCTTTTGACTCAAAAGGGCAATGAATATGCTCCTGACGTTGACCGTCTTGCAGCCTTCAAACAGGCTGCAGACCTTCAACAGTGCTCGGTTCCGGAAGCACTCGGAGGTATGTTCGCAAAGCATATTGTTTCGATTTATCAGATGCTTCCTGAAGCAGATTGTTACACGAGCGAAAAATGGGATGAGAAAATCAACGATGCTATCAACTACCTGCTCCTGTTGAAGGCGTGCATTCTGGAAGATGAGGGCGACGAATGAGAAAGGATTTTTATGGCAAAACGAAAACCAACCACTATTGATTATCGATTACGTCATGACTATTATATTTATTGTCATACTACTCCGAGTAATAAAAAATATGTTGGATATTCATCTGGTAAATATACCTGCACCAGATGGGGTAAAAATGGATCGCGATATTCAAAAAATCCAGCATTTTGGAAGGCAATTTGCAAGTATGGTTGGGATAATATAAAACATGAAGTTTTGGAATGCGGTCTTTCTTTTGAAGAAGCAAATAATCGTGAGATTTACTATATATCATTATATAAATCAAATGATAAACGATTTGGTTATAATTTAACTGCAGGAGGTAGTAATCCAAATTGTACTCCTGAAACACGAGCTAAAATTTCAAAAGCAAAAACTGGTGTTCGATATTTCAAAAAAGGGCATATAATTTATCAATATGATTTATCGGGTAATTTGATTGGAACTTATAGAAGTTATCATGAAGCATCAGATATGACAGGATTTCCATTATATCATATTGCATCTTGTTGTAATAAAAACAGTGTATCCAGAGGTATTTTTGCATTTTCAAAAACACCGTTGACTATAGATGAAATACATCAAAGATACATAAAAGCTAACAACTATACCACAATCTATGTATATGATATTATAGAAGATTGTATTTTACCAAGATTTGATAATAGTACAATTT
>CAVGTH010000001.1:56106-68583 GCA_963632045.1 Roseburia faecis
ATTTGTTCACATGCGTTACATTTGCAAAAAGATACCATAGTCACATCGGCATCAGATAACCCAAATAAAGATTTTGCAAAAGAATTTCCACATGGATATTATTTTCGAAAAATTCCAATAAACGATGATATTATTAAATATGCTAAAACAAAATTTTATTCTAAAAATCATCATGATTGGGATTTGATAAAATGGAAAAAGGAGAGGCTCAATGCGAAAAATTCAAATAAAAATATTAAACCCTGAAAGTCTTATTGAAAATCGTAAAATGATGGCAATAAGTGCTCGGTTAACACAGCATGGTGAAAAAATAAATGATATGAATGCATTTATGGCTTTATTTGATCAACCTATATCTGATATATTTATCAAAAATTTGAGTGATTTACCACACCCCATATTGCAGCATTTGACAAAAATCAATATTGCAATTATTGGTATTTCTCGTAGAGAAATGACACAGCTGGTCCGCCATAGGAATGATGTTCATTTTATTTCGAGTTCTTTACAATATAGTAATTATTCAAATGATGCAGATTTCATGGTTCCGTATAGCATCATTGAGAATGGCCCAAATGCTGAAAGACGTTATCTTGAGAATTGCCGCTTTGCAATGGGTGAATATAAACTTTTCAACGATCAGGGCGTTGATAACGATGCATGCGGATATATGGCACCTCAGGGCTTGAGAAATGTTCTTATTATGTCTGCTACACCCTTTGAATTGAAACACATTATTAGTCAACGTACCTGTAGACGTAATACAGCCGGCACAAGATATGTTATGTTGAAGATTTGGGAAGAGCTGTATAAGTTGGACCCGATTTTCTTTGCATCGGACACAACGGGTCCGTTTTGTCAAAGAGGCGCTTGCAAAGAAGGTAAGATGGCTTGTGGCAAACCGATTGATAAGGTAATGACGCCGATTGAAATTTTGCACGCTGATTTTCCTTTACTTTATGAGACCAAGTAAAACAGAGTATTATCTTACGATTGCCAAGGCTGTTGCAGCACGTTCAACGTGTCTGCACCAGCAATACGGCGCAATTCTGGTCAAGGATGATGAAATCATTGCAACCGGATATAACGGTTCACCGAGAGGCGAACAGAACTGCTGTGACTGCGGATGTTATCGAGATAAGGCTGAAAGACCGATTGACCCGAGTGCGGCAGTTCACGGTTCGAAATACGGTCTTTGTGTAGCGGTTCACGCAGAGCAAAATGCGCTCTTATCTACAAGGCGATGCGACACGAGAGGCTCTACCCTATATCTTAGTAGCCTTGACCCTTCAAATTCTCCGGAGCCTTGTAATATATGCAACCGGATGCTCAAAAATGCAGGTATAAAGAAGATCGTCACAAAATTCTATGAGAGGAACTTATATGAAGATTAAAATCTATCGATTCACAAATAATGCTCGGCTTGATAGAGCGCATTATAATGATTCCGGAGCAGATTGTTTTTGTCAGGAAACTGTTACTATTCCGCCTCACTCGGTTGCAAAGGTACCGACAGGCATTGGCGTTGACTTACCTGATGGATATGATATCGTAGTACACTGTAAATCAGGTCTTGCAAGCAAGGGAATTTTTGCGGCCAATTGTCCAGTTGATGCTGGTTATAAACCGGTTGGTAAACCGGATAAGAATGGACTTTACAGCCCCGAACAAGGTGGTCAGATTCATGCTGTACTTTTTAACACGGGTGATAAAACGGTTATTTTTATGCCCGGTGAAAAAATCGGTCAGTTTGTCATTCGACCGGTTATTTACGCAGATTTCGTAGATGACCTTGGAGGCGAACGTGGTGGAGCCGGATTCGGGTCCACTGGCAAATGAATATAGCGATATTCGACTTTGAAGTTTTTCGATACGATACTCTGCTCGGTTACGGATTCGTTGACTTAAAAACAGGTAATTGCGCATACAAGCAAACATGGGATTTGAATGAAATGCGCGAGCTTTATAACACATACGGTGCCGATACAATCTGGGTCGGATGGAACAGTAACCATTACGATGACCTGATTTTCGAAGCAATCGTAAAAAATCAGGTCTCGCCGTTTGTGAAGTCAAAGGAACTAATCGGTCAAAAGTGGAAACCGTTTTGCAGATTCCCATTTTTCGGTTATGACTTGTTAAACGGATTTTTGAATCCTCCGAGTCTGAAATTAACAGAGGCTCTTGAAGGCGATTCGATTGATACGACCGAAGTTGATTTCGATCTTCAAAGGCCTCTGACTGCTGAAGAACGAGTACAAACAGAACGATATAATATGTCTGACTTAAAACGGACTTATAAGAATTTCTGTAAGTTCAAAGGAAAATTCGAACTTCGAATTGCAATGATTAACGAGTTCAATATTCCTCTTCAGCAAGGACTTCGAATGACCGGAACTCAAATTGCTGCAGCGGCTCTCGGTGCGAAAGCGGTTCCGGGTATTGAGAATCAAAAAATCAAACCGGTATTGTATCCGACCTTACAAGTGAAAAATCAAGAGATGATTGACTGGTTTCTCGGTGAAAAATTCCGAGAAAAAGAAAACATTCGACTCAATATCTGTAATACAACAGTTAACTTTGCAGCCGGCGGCGCACATTCTGAATGCTACAAATATCATGCCTCAAAAGCGATATACGCTGACATTTCGGGTTATTACAACCTTGTGATGATGAATTTTGATTTACTTCCACGGACTCTTGACGAAACCGGAAAAGAAAGATATAAGTTCATGTATCACGAACAGTTAAGACTGAAAAAGATTGACCCGGGAAAACGGAAGATTTACAAGACGATTTGTTTGTCTGTTTTCGGAGCCATGAATAACGAGCATACAGATTTTTATGACCCTCAAAAGGCATTGTTGGTGACCTCTTCCGGCGAGATGTTTATGCTGGATTTGTTGGAAAAATTAGACGGGCTCGGTACTGCATTCAACGTAAATACAGATGGTATTATGTTTGAGCCGTTTGACTGGAACGATGAGGAGAAAATCAGAAATATCATTCAAGAGTGGGTCGAAAGAAATGGGTTTGCTGTTAAAACAGGTATTATAACAGATTATCACGGGCGTGATGTTAACTGTTATGTGATGCACGAACCTGATGGTGAACTCTGTTTTAAGGGTGAGGCCGTCAAGAATTACGATATTTCTGACAAGGCTTTTGCTGAAGGTGCATTCTTTAATTGTAAAGAACCTCCGATTATTGCAAAAGGTATTGTCGCAGCATTCGTGGATGGTATTTTACCCGAACAATTTGTTGAACAAAATAAGAATGATATGAGGCTTTACCAATATACTTGTAAGAAAAATACCTTTGATTATTTAGCATATAAGATGACAACTATCAATACAGGTAGCATTGTCGAATATCAGATTCAAAGCCCAAGTCGATGCTTTGCAAAAAGCGATATTTCATCAGTCGGAACTATTATTAAGCATAGAATTAAAAACGGTAAACACACTTTTGCAAAGGTTCAGAATCTTCCGGATAATGTGTTTATTTGGAATGGTGAAATTCTTTCAGATGAGGCTATCAACGAGATAGCACCTCAAATCGATTACAAATATTATGTGAATCGAATTTATGAAAGAATCGGTGAATTTTTGTAAAAAGTCGGCTCGCAAATCACTCAAAATGTGGTATAATATTATATGGGAGAGTGATGAATATGATCGTAGAACTTGATGAAAATGGTGGTATGATTGTAGATCATACATTGTATAGATTTACACCTGCCAAAATAAAGCTTATTAAAAGACATATTACAAGTGATTTCTTTGTGGTATCACCAAATAAAGAGGCATTAACTGGTGATTATATTTATGAAGAATTACCATTAGCACGGGCTGAGCAGTTACAAAAATATCGTAATGAAGTTGAATCATTAAAACGAGAATTAAAAGAAAGAGGATTGACTTATATATCAATCCTCTTGGGTAATATCGCTGGCGAAACCGGAAATATAAAAGGTTGTGGATTGCTTGTTATCTATGATTCTACTAAAATAAGCAATTCAGACTTTCGTCAAATTGCGCAAGAACTTAATGATAAGTATGATGTAATATTGCCAGTAAATTATGAAGCATTATCACAGAATATTGCGGGGGTTGAATGCCATTGGGGTTTTGCTGGAAATTTAAGAGCCCATATTATGAATGAAATTTCATTGGCAAATTATTATAATTAAGGAGGACTTTGTATGATAACAGAGAAGGTAATAAAAGATTCATCCTGCTATGTTGCAGGTAAGCGGTATCGTTTTGATGATGCTTCAATGAGCCGTATTATGGAGCATGCAAAAAACGGTATGTTTATTATTTCGGCAATGCGTAATGGAATGCCTTTCGGAAAAAAATATGAAGATTTTACAGATACCGAAAAGGAACAGTATCGTAATGCTATTGCAATTACCAAGAGGCTTGAACGTGACCTTGTTGAAATGGGTTTTGGATATGTACCGTCCCTTGGCGGATATATTGAAGAAGACAAGAAAACCGGCAAGAATGTCGATGTCGATGAATTCTCGTTTATTGTTCCAAAGCCAAAAGATATGTCATATGAGGAATTTGTAAAAAAGGCTGCTATTTTAATGAATAAGTACGGCCAAAATTCAGTAATGGTCGGAGGTATTCCGTTTATTGCAAATGGACAAATTCGGTACTTGTCTCCGGAAAAAGTAAACGAAGTAAATGAATTTGCTGAGCCTGATGACACTTATAAAATTGATCCGAATATGAATTTTTCAAAAGTAAAATTCTATAAAGAAGTTGAGCCTGAAAAACGTCCGTATTATACTGCCCCTAAGAAAATGGGCGGAAAAAATTTCGTATTTGATGAGGAATCAAAACGTATTATTGGCCGTACGATTGCAGCAAGCAACCTTCAATATCAACCGAAAATTTTTTAATTAAAAGGAGATTTAACAATGGAAAACATCAATCTTGAATCGCAAATGTACAAACTCAATGAGCTTCAGGCTGAACTGATTCGCGGTAAGGAGCAGTACACAAAGGCACTGCCTCAGTATGACGCGTTACTTAATATTATCAAGCAGAGTGATCGCGAAGATGAACTGCCAGAAGGATTTGTTGCAACGACCGAAGGAGATAAGAATAACATTCAGAAGGGTCTGGATAATATCAATAAGCGCCTTTGCTATATTGCAATGCTTCTTGATAAGGCAAAGGAGAATCCCGACGTTGAAGGAATTGTGACGCTTACGTTCCTCACGCTCGGTATCGGTCTTGAGACCACAGTTGAAGAGCAGCAGTAATTTATCTTTACGGCGCGGCGATGACGTCGCGCCGATTTTTATAGGAGGAATATATGGGCAGAACATGGGAAAAATTAACTCCTATGCAAAAGGCATTATATCGGCAGCTTTATAAGAAATCGTTCTATGACTTCGTAAAAGATTTCTGGGAATGCTGGGACCCGAGTCCTCTTGTCGATGGATTTCTTGTGCAATTCTATTGCGAAACTTTTCAATATTATTGCAAGACTTGGGTAGGCTACACAGAAAAACAGATAAGAGTTCCTGATAAATATAAAGATTATCATATTGTGGACTGCCGCGCAGGAAAACGAAACCTCAATATCAACGTGCCTCCCCGTCATTCGAAGTCGGCGATCTTCAACGTTGCCGGTCCCGTTTGGCTTTGGTTGTCATATCCGATTAAGGCTGCTTCTATCTCCCACACATTCGGTTTGTCGAAAGATATGAACAGTAAGAGACAGAAACTTATCAACTCTGAAAAGTTCCAATTCTTTTTCGGAAATGATTTCCATCTTATCAGTAACACAGCCGACGTGTTAAAAGATGATCGAGGCGGCGAGTTGTATTCGAAAAACAGAGATAGCATGACTGGTTTCGGTTGTGACCTTGCGATTGTCGACGACGTAACCAATGCAGAACAGGCTCGTAAGGATAAACAGGAAATGGCAAATGCTTGGAGTTTCTTCCAAAATACATTGCCTTCTCGTATTAACGATATTAAGACTGGTATCATCATCAACATTCAACAGAGACTTGCACCGAATGACATAACAGGTCATATTATGAATGACACAAAACTCAAGGACACATATCTCTTTATCACACTTCCGGCTATTTTCGAAGAAGACACAATTCTCGTTTGTCCTATCTCGGGGGATATTCTTGCATTCAAAGCGGGTGACCCGCTGTGGCCCGAAAGGTTCGGAAACTATGACGCCCTCCGTTTCCAAGTCGGTGAAGGTGTATTCCAGACGCAGTATTTGCAAAAGCCGGTTGCTTCCGATCGCACGATTGTGAAGCCTTATATGCTGAACGAAGTAGCAGCAGTTGACGCACCCGATATTGATCAGGCAGATATGGTGTATGCGTCGCACGACTTCCCCGTAAAGGATAAAGAGACGTCCGACTTCTTGGGTTCCGTTCTCGCATATCGAATCGGACCGAATCTTTATATTAAAGACTGCCTTGAAAAGAAAATGGCCTTTGTCGAATCAATCGGCTATGCCGAATCTTTGAACGGATTCTATGCCGGCATTATACAAATTATCGAGGACAAGGCAAACGGCTCGCCGATTATCCAACAATTGCATGAAAAGATTGCCGGAGTACAGCCTTTCCAACCGGGGACGAAATCGAAAACACAACGACTTGAATCTGCAACTATCTATATGCCTAACGTCTACTTTGTTAAAACAGAGTATAACAAGATGACGGGCGAGTACACGTTATCCGGGCCCCTTGAAAATTTGAAGCGACGCCTGTTGAATTTCCCGTTTGTTGAACATGACGACATCGTCGACGCTTTTACACAGCTTCTTCTATTTGTCTTTATGGACCGCCAGTTTATGGTTTACGGTCGTACCTTTAACGAATTCAACCTTGTCGATTATAAGAAACAAGATGGGGAATACTCAGCAATCTTCTTCAACAAAGACGGTGATTTGTGGAAAGTCTGTGATGTGGCAATCCGCTATGGGCTCAATACAAAGATGATTGTGAAGCGCGAAACGTTGTTCCGGGCCTCTCCGGAGGAAGGCCTTAAACAACTCAAGGAATTTGCACCGGATCAAAATCTCTTTATTGACGCATCCGCGATTTCGAGCTTCTACGGCTCTTATAATGAAGGCCTTGCAATTGAACATTATGAGGTAGATAACTTTGAACTCTCGGTCAATAACTTGAATATGGCCTTTGGTAAAAAGGACGTATTGGTCGAAAAACAGTGTAAAGCAACAAAAGCAGATATTGAGAGCTTTAAGTATGATAAAAACAAGCAGGGTGACAATTTCACCTTCAAAACAGAGCAGGACGGATTCGTCGCTTGTTTAAGAGTTGCAATGAAATACTTTGCATTGGCAGTATAAAAGGGAGAGGGCCATTAAGCCCTCTCAAAATATTTTAGTCCGGATTTTGTGGATATGTCACTTCAATTTGACCGACTTCATATTCAAGTCTACCGTTTTAAATAATCATTTACTGCACTTCTTCATACTTTTCTCCACTTCACTTTCGAAAGATCAATTTGAAATGCGGGGCACGCTGCAATAAGATTTGGCGTATAATATATCGAAAATTCGTTCGTACCTGTATTATATTGCCATGCAACAGCAGCGTGGTAGTCGGCACTATTTGCTTCGGTATTGAATATAATAGTTTCGGTATTAGCCGGCGACAATTGATCCATAATTTCTTTTGTGAAAGTTGTCGTATCTTCTGTCATACCAGGTGTAGCATTACAATAATTAAGTATTGCAGACAACGAAATTAAATAGCATTTGCGAGTACCTTGTTGCGGAGTTCCATAAGTATATACATCACTTAATTTTTTGAAATACAGTACTTGATCACTATTTTTATAAATATATTGGGCATTAGTAGAACTCGTTTGGTCAAAACTATCTTCTGCAATTTGCTTTTCAATAATTGCATTCTGAATTGTATCAGATAGTTCAGAATAAAATGTCTCATTCAAATATTTATCAATCGGAGAGTCAAAATACTTCGCAGCACCCGAACTTCCAAATTGCTGAGCTGGAACAGTATATAATCCATAAAGCTCGGCAATATTATTGTTGAGTTTCAATATTCGATATCGTTTTCCTTCGAGTACGATAACGTCACCTTTTTCAGGCGGCCCTGTAGGCGGGGACCATTGATTTGAAACAATCAACGGATAAGATCCGGTATAAGTTACTTGCCCGATATCGGGATAAGTAACATTGATTGAATCCATTTCGTACTCCAAACGACCATTTGTTACAACTGACATAATAAAATATTCCTCCTTATTTATACTTCTGTTACAGTATTGACAAAATTAGTAAATGGTGAATCAATATTATCTGTTATTTCATATGTGGTTGTTCCTTGTGTCAGCCAGAAATAATATTGAGGTTTAAGTCCTTCATCAAGCGGTGCCGTAGCACTCATTCTACCAAGCCCATAACCTTCTGGAGATTCTAGCGTTGCTCTATAACAATCAATCGGCAGACCATCGATAGCCGGATAATCAGATTGTGGCAAATACTTATACAGCGTGTCTGCTGTAATCTGAGTAGAACTTGATGTAGTAAGCACAAAACTGATATACCATGCATTATTAGCAGCAGATTTATCGATCTCAATCAAAATTTTATGCTGATAAATTTTTCTTCCGCTAAAATCTAAGTCAACCACTTGCCATGCTCTTGTACTTACTGTAATGCTGAAACACTTCCCCGTTGCTTTATACCCTCCGTTCCCATCTTGAACACTGTCAATGTGGATGTAGTTGAGCGTGCCATCCGGTGCATTGATTGGGTCCATTCTGTAATAAAGCTGCTTATTATAAGAAATTTGCATATTAGGATAAGTAGTCAAATTTGTAAATTGTGCTTCTGTTAAAGTGCCGCTTTCTTTTGAAGAATCGTATGGTAGATATAACTCTGTAAATTTAACAGCATTCAAAATTTGCTGTATTGTTGCGCTTGCTCCGCTGGTACTATAAATCGACCCGTTTAATGTAATACCATTAAATTTAGAACTGCCGTTTGAATCTCTCATTACGATTGAATTTGCCAAAATATCACTGGTTGTAGATGTCCACTTGGTTATTCCGTTTGACATTCTCGGTGTAATACTAATACCGAAGTTGTCAATTTTAATGAAATTTTTGGCTAATGCTGTGTCATCAAGCTTTACTAAATATGTTTGAGCATTTTTTTCAACAATTATATACGAACCAGCTGTAATATTTGTTACAGAGTCATTGACAGCATTTGTAGCGGCTTCAATGCCATCTTCAATGTGATTCATATTATCGGCATTGAGTTTAGTCTGGTCATTGACCCAATTTGTTTTGTTATATTCAATAGCCATTTTTGCTCCTTTCATTAACCTATATTACTAATTATCCACTCATTAAGAGTGGCAGATGTAGTAATTGTTTGATTAGCAATATCAGCAGTCAACCATTTAGAAGATGTGTTATAAACTTCTGTTTCTCCGCCATTGTTTACATAATACAGTGTATCAGTAGTTACTCGAATTCCCGTATAAGCAATGCCATTTGAAACAAATTCTATGTCAAACTCCTGTTGAGAAGTTGGCATTTCCAAAGTATCTTTCCACGTATACTTTGCCCTATAATCATTAACTGTATAAGGGCGATATTTGTATGTTCCCGTTCCGATTTTCATATCGCCCCTGTAATATCTTTTATAACTTGCCATAATTAAGCCTCCACGACATAGAGGTCTCCGTTTGTATATGTGTCATCGGTTGTGCCCGTAAAACAATATACGCAACCGACATTTTCCGCCACAAGATTTGTGTCCATTTCTGCTGCCGTCGCAACGTCTTGTACATAAGGAGGTACATTGACTGTAACAGAACTCAAGAGCTTACCGGAATCTGGGGTAACCGTTCCGTTGGCGGTTGCAGTTTTTGCTTCGGTTTGAATTGCCGCAATGGTAACAGTGCCCAACCCAACATATCCGGTATCGGAAGATACCGACTGTTGATCGGTGCTCGGCGTTACGGATTTATCTTGAAGAGATACATCAACAACAATATCTTCTGTGCAATATTTTTTCGCAGTATTAAGCGTCGTTCTATTCGATGTTAGAGTTAGTTCCATAATCGATTACTTCCTCCGTTTCTTCGTAAATATAAGACGTATTTTCGACATCAATTGCTACGTCGTATTTTTCATTAGTGCCTTGTTTTATAATATAAACATTTTTATCCGACGAGGTTTTATAAAGATTAACGCCGTCATTTCTTGTCATATAAAATTCTCTAATAATCATTCGTCTGCCTCCACCATTTTATCTGCGTATGCACTCCAGTTAGTCGCCGATTTATAAGCATCGAGCGTACCCTTTGGAACGATAATCTTATTAATTTTGGCATTTTGGAAAGTAGATGTCGATGAAAGTGTAGGCGGAGTGGCCGCAAGAATAGTATAAGTTCCGCCAAGATCTGTATTTGTTGAACAGTCTTCAAACGCGTGACTGCCGATGCTCGTCACGCTGTTCGGAATCGTGATGCTCGTCAGCCTACTGCAATAGTAGAACGCATAATAGCCGATGCTCGTCACGCTGTTCGGAATCGTGATGCTCGTCAGGCTACTGCAATAGGAGAACGCATCATGGCCGATGCTCGTCACGCTGTTTGGAATCGTGATGCTCGTCAGGCTACTGCAATTATAGAACGCATAATTGCTGATGATCGTCACACTGTTCGGTATTGTGATGCTCGTCAGGTTACTGCAACCGGAGAACGCATATGATATAATTTCTGTTGCGTCGGTTAAATTACTCGCCGTCACTTCTTTTATACTTCCATCTACTCTTTGAGCGAGAAGGCTTTTTCCGCTCGCCGGCTCACTTGTGCCGCCATAATCTTCAATCGTACCGGTCATTTTGCCATCTGGGCCATACGCAGTCTTGCCGAGACGGATGTCGTCAGCAACGGCAGTTGCGTCGGACGTATCGGTTCCGGGTTCGACTGTTACCGAACTCAAGCCGGCAAAATCCGCATCGGGCGTTACCACCTGTTGCTCGGTACTCGGAGTTACTGTCTTGGTTTGTAATTCAGGAATGACGTTAATATTTTCGGTACAATACTTCTTCTCAGTAAGTAATTTTATACCGGTTGTAGACTTAAGTTTAATGTCCATTTGCTTTCTCCTTCATATCATGCAACACTGAATGAATTGTGGTTTCAATCCACTTGTTAATGTCTCCGATATTCTCGGTAATATATTTACGTGTTTCTATCGAAAGAGCTTCAAGAACTTTAACCTTTGCTTTCATAAGAGCATCTTTTGCAGCTTCTTCATCAAATTTTCCAGCTTTTTTAAGACCGTCAACATACTCTTGCTGGACTGCTTTGACAGCATCCGTCACTGCTGCGGTAGCAGCAGTGAGGTAGTGTGCAAAGCGCTGATTCTCAATCTTGGCATTGATAAGTCTGATAAGTCGTTCGGAAACCCATGTCAAAAGTCCGATAATAATTACAGAACCTGCGGAAATTAAAATTTCTTTCATAATATCCCCTCCTTATTGTGTAGCGCCGGTATAATCTTCAATTGTTCCAATTACTTTGCCTGTTGCAACATATGCGGTCTTCGGTTTACGAATATCATCACTCGTGGCCGTTGCATCGCTGGTATCGGTACCGCCTTTTGCCGGCAGAGCTTCAATCGCTTTATAAATCTCCGGACCATCTGGGTAATCAACCCGGATGGTATCTTCAACATACTCATATCTTGAATTTGGCATATTACTTTACTCCCTATGATGAGAATCTTTCCAATGTTCAAGAGCTGTGATTCGAATTTCATGTTGCGCCAATACGGTATCATGTCGATTCGATTGTTTCGAAAGTTCTTGCATCGTTTGATACAATTCATCAACTTTTTGACGTGTATGCTTTACGTCATCTCGTAATTCAGTCTGCTCCTGAACTTTTTGTGCATCCTCTTTTTTGGTTTGCCGCCTGAATGAAATCATTGTGATTGTATAACAAATCAATGAGAAGGAGGCCATTACAATACTCAAAACATCCATTTATTTTTACCTCCTTAATTAAATGTAGCAATTGGGTATAATTCAACCCGAATATTGGTTATTATGTCCGCAAAATCAAGATCTTTCTTATATGCAATATAACACGATGGAGCGATAGGATTGCTTGTACTAAACCAACTGTATGGCTGATACGATATTCTAATTTGTCCCCATGACTCGCCAATACTTGTACCGTTACCGCTATAAATATTAAAAGTTGCAGTTCCTTGATTAGTATCGGGATACCCGGTTAAAATAGTTGTATATACAGAGTTAAATTTATGTGTTTCACCATTACCTGACGTGTTTATACTAATACATGCTAATAATATTTGTTTTTGCGCTTCAGCCGAACTATAAGAAAGACCAGGTATTTTAGCACCGAAATGTAAATAACCGCCTGTAGTACCATCTCCTTTACCA
>CAVGTH010000002.1:0-674 GCA_963632045.1 Roseburia faecis
GTTACACCCAACGCAAAAGCCCGTTGCCCTGATGGAATATTTGATAGGCATTTCAACGGTTAAAGGGCAGATTGTTTTAGACCCTTTTTGTGGATGCGGCACTACGTTGGTGGCGGCAAAAAACATGGACAGGGAGTACATTGGTATAGAGAAAGTAAAAGAGTATTTTAATATTATGATGCAACGGCTATTATAATCTTGTTCATTGCAAAAACTGTGTTCCCTGTTTATAATATAACTTGAACGTAGTAATATATAATATATGAATATGGAAAAATAAGACGGCGCAGCGTTCTGCTCCGTCTTTTATTATGCAAATATGACAAAGGAGCTGATAAATTATTTCAAAAGTTTGGCAAATGTTTTGTCCGTGTTTTTTTGCGAAATGAGAAGAATGTATTGACAAATCGGTGTATTTGCGGTAAAATAATACGGTTCGCAGTGTAACATGGAGGAGAATGCCAGGATGGAACGACTGAGAAATGTACCCAAGGTTGTGGGGTTAAAGCAGTCCCGCAAGGCGATACTTGGCGGCAGAGCGGCGCAGGCGTTTTATGCGCAGGATGCTGACGCCTATCTTCTGGATTCTTTTTTAGAGCTGTGCCGCGCGCACAACGTGCCGGCCGTGGCCGTGCCTGCGATGAAGGAGCTTGCCAAGGCGTGCCATGTGGAGG
>CAVGTH010000002.1:684-34232 GCA_963632045.1 Roseburia faecis
ATGTGGAGGTTCCGACGGCGTTTGCCGTGTTGCTGCGTGTGCAGCAGTAAATTTTGATAAAAGCGCACCATGCGTTTTTATAGATATTTTATAGGTATGGAGGTGAACATATTGCCAACATTTAATCAGTTAGTCAGAAAAGGCAGAGCAACTGTGGAAAAGAAGTCGACGGCACCTGCACTTTTAAAGGGTATGAATACCATTAAGAAGAAGCAGACCGATCAGGCGTCTCCGCAAAAGAGAGGCGTTTGCACTTCTGTAAGAACCATGACCCCGAAAAAGCCGAACTCCGCACTCCGTAAGGTTGCCAGAGTTAAGCTGACCAACGGGATCGAGGTTTCCGCTTATATTCCCGGTATCGGCCACAACCTGCAGGAGCATAGCGTTGTTATGATCCGCGGCGGCCGTATCAAGGACTTGCCTGGTGTTCGTTATCACATTATCCGTGGTACTCTGGATACTTCCGGCGTGGACAAGCGGCTGCAGAGCAGATCCAAGTACGGCGCAAAGCGTCCTAAATAAGACGCAGCGCATCTGACAAGAAATGTCGTGCATATATGTTCAGTAAATAGATTGACCTTATATGCACAGCAGCGGGGATCGCCCCGTTGAGTACCTTAATGGTGAATAAACCTAGAGAAGGAGGGGAAGAGAAGTGCCAAGAAGAGGTCATATTGCCCGTCGTGATGTTTTGCCGGATCCGATGTACAACAGCAAGACGGTTACCCGGTTGATTAACAACATCATGTTAGACGGTAAGAAGGGCGTTGCTCAGAGAATAGTTTATGATGCATTTGACATAATAAAGGAGAAAACCGGAAAGGATCCGGTAGAAGTCTTTGAGGACGCAATGAATCAGGTTATGCCTGTATTGGAGGTTAAGGCGCGCCGTGTCGGCGGTGCCAACTATCAGGTCCCGATTGAGGTTAGAGCGGAACGCCGCGAAACCCTGGGTCTGAGATGGATCACGCTGTTTGCCAGAAAGCGTTCGGAGAGAACCATGGCAGAGAGACTGGCCAACGAGTTGATGGATGCAACCAACAGTACCGGCGGTGCTTTCAAAAAGAAGGAAGACACCCACAAGATGGCAGAAGCAAACAAGGCGTTTGCACACTATCGCTGGTAATTTCTTTGCCGCACATCTTTTTAAGATCGGCAAGGGGCGATGTTGCCTAAAATACCAAAATACGGCGTTGCCGTAAATATGCAGCGCATACGTGCACTGCGAAAGGAGTTACTATGGGTAGAGCGTTTTCACTGGAGAAAACCAGAAATATAGGTATCATGGCGCACATTGATGCCGGTAAGACGACTACCACGGAGCGTATCTTGTTCTATACAGGCCGTATCCATAAGATCGGTGAAACCCACGAGGGTGCCGCACAGATGGACTGGATGGAGCAGGAGCAGGAACGTGGTATTACGATTACCTCTGCCGCTACAACTGCACAGTGGAAGAACCACAGAATCAACATCATTGATACACCGGGACACGTTGACTTCACCGTAGAGGTTGAGCGTTCGCTGCGTGTACTCGACGGCAGTGTTACGGTTCTTTGTGCAAAGGGCGGCGTAGAGCCGCAGTCTGAGACCGTTTGGCGTCAGGCTGATAAGTATCATGTACCGAGAATGGTATATGTCAACAAGATGGACATTATGGGTGCGGACTTTTATAATGTTGTAGCCATGATGAAGGATCGTTTAAAGTGTAATGCTGTTCCGATTCAGCTGCCGATCGGCGCTGAGGATGAATTCAGAGGCCTGATTGACCTGATTCAAATGAAAGCATACGTTTACTACGATGAGCTGGGACAGGACGAGAGAATCGAAGATATCCCGGCCGACATGAAGGATAAGGCAGAAGAATACCGTCAGGCACTCTTAGAGCACGTGGCGGAAACGGATGAAGCATTGATGGAAAAATTCTTTGAAGAGGGCGACCTCTCCGAAGAAGAAATCAAAAAGGCAATCCGTAAGTCCACCATCGCAAACGAGATGGTTCCGGTACTCTGCGGTTCTTCTTACAAAAATAAGGGCGTACAGAACATGTTGGACGCCGTGATCGACTTTATGCCGTCGCCGCTCGACGTACCCCCGATCAAGGGTGTTGTTCCGAGAACGGAAGAGGAAGAAGTTCGTCATTCCTCCGATGATGAGCCGTTTGCTGCTCTGGCATTTAAGATCATGACTGACCCGTTTGTTGGTAAGCTGGCATTCTTCCGCGTATATTCCGGTACGTTAAACAGCGGTTCTCACGTTTACAATTCCGTAAAGGATAATAAAGAGAGAATCGGACGTATCCTGCAAATGCACGCAAACCACCGTGAAGATATTGACACGGTATATGCCGGTGATATTGCAGCCGCAGTCGGCTTAAAGAACACCACAACCGGTGATACTCTTTGCGACGAAAAGGCGCCGATCATTCTGGAATCGATGGAATTCCCGGAACCGGTTATCCGTGTCGCAATCGAGCCAAAGACCAAAGCCGGACAGGAGAAGATGGGCATCGCCCTCTCCAAGCTGGCAGAAGAAGACCCGACCTTCCGTACCTATACGGATGACGAGACCGGTCAGACCATTATTGCCGGTATGGGTGAGTTGCACCTTGAGATTATCGTTGACCGTCTGCTTCGTGAGTTTAAGGTAGAGGCAAATGTCGGCAGTCCGCAGGTATCCTACCGCGAGACGATCCGCACCGCATCGCACATTAACCACAAGTATGCAAGACAGTCCGGCGGTAAAGGTCAGTACGGACACGTTGTACTGGATATCGAGCCGTTAGAGCCGGGTGCCGGTTATATCTTTGAAAATAAGATTGTCGGCGGTGCGATCCCGAAGGAATATATCCCTGCCGTTGACGCAGGTATTCAGGGCGCAATGCAGGCCGGTGTACTGGCAGGCTATCCGGTTGTCGATGTAAAGTGTACCTTGGTGGACGGATCTTACCACGAGGTCGACTCTTCGGAAATGGCGTTTAAGATTGCCGGTTCTATGGCATTCAAGGAAGGCTGCAAGAAGGGTAATCCGGTTATCATGGAACCGATCATGAAGGTCGTTGTTAATGTTCCGGAGGATTATATGGGCGATGTTATCGGTGACTTAAACTCCCGCCGTGGCCAGATCCAGGGTATGGAAGCAAGAACCGGTGCACAGGAAATTACGGCAATGGTTCCGCTGTCGGAGATGTTCGGTTATGCAACCGAACTCCGTTCCAGAACCCAGGGCCGCGGTCAGTACTCGATGGAGCCGAGTCACTTTGAAGAGCTGCCGAAGAGCCTGGCTGAAAAAATTATCAAGGAAAGAAGCAAAAACGAGGACTAATTGCTCCTCGCTTTGCGTCGAAACTGAAAAAATTTAAGGAAATTCCAAAAAGTTTACAAAAAACTATTGAAATTATTCCAAAAGAATAGTAGAATAGACCTACATTGTTTTGTAAAATGATTAAGAATTTCTATATTCCATTAAGTAGGAGGAAAGTAAAATGGCAAAGGAAAAATTTGAAAGAAGCAAACCCCATGTTAACATTGGTACGATCGGCCACGTTGACCATGGTAAGACGACCCTGACCGCAGCAATCACCAAGGTGCTGGCTCTGGACGGTAAGGCACAGTACGAAGCATATGACATGATCGACAAGGCTCCGGAGGAGAGAGAAAGAGGTATTACGATTTCTACTGCTCACGTTGAGTACGAGACCGAGAACCGTCACTATGCACACGTTGACTGCCCCGGACACGCCGACTATGTAAAGAACATGATCACCGGTGCTGCACAGATGGACGGTGCAATCCTGGTTGTATCGGCTGCTGATGGTCCTATGCCCCAGACCCGTGAGCACATCCTGCTCTCCCGTCAGGTTGGCGTACCTTACATCGTTGTATTCATGAACAAGGTAGACCAGGTAGACGATCCTGAGCTGCTCGAGCTGGTTGAGATGGAAATCAGAGACCTGCTGACCGAGTATGACTTCCCGGGTGATGATACCCCGATCGTGAAGGGTTCCGGTTTACAGGTTCTGGAGTGCACCTCCACCGACCCGAACGCTCCGGAATACGCTTGCATCCACGAACTGATGGACGCTGTTGACAGCTACATCCCGACTCCTGAGAGAAAGAGCGACCTGCCCTTCTTGATGCCGATCGAGGATATCTTCTCTATCACCGGCCGTGGTACGGTTGCTACCGGTAGAGTTGAGAGAGGTCAGCTGAACATGTCTGACGAAGTTGAAATCGTTGGTCTGTCCGACGAAACCAGAAAAGTTGTTGTAACCGGTATCGAGATGTTCAGAAAGCTTCTGGACTATGCAGAAGCCGGCGATAACATCGGTGCTCTGCTCCGTGGTGTTGCTCGTGACGAGATCGAAAGAGGTCAGGTTCTGGCTAAGCCGGGTACGATTACCCCGCACACCCAGTTCAAGGGTGAGGTTTACGTTCTGACCAAGGAAGAGGGCGGCCGTCATACTCCGTTCTTTACCAATTACAGACCGCAGTTCTATTTCAGAACAACCGACGTTACCGGTGTTGTAAATCTTCCGGACGGCGTTGAGATGTGTATGCCCGGCGACAACGTAACCATGACCGTTGAGTTGACTACTACCATCGCAATCGAAGAAGGTCTGCGTTTTGCTATCCGTGAAGGCGGCAGAACGGTAGGTTCCGGCGTTGTAACCGAAATCATTAAATAAGATTATCTTATGATAAGAAAGCCTCTTGCCAAGCAAGGGGCTTTTTGCTTGCCGAAAACAGTACAAAAACTAAGGAGCGTTCTGTTCGCGCGGCCTCGGCGGCGATTGACGGCGGCAGCCCGCTGCAATCCGCGTTGTATGACGGATAGGTCGATGGACGGGAAAGGCCGGCGCATCCGGCTATAAAAATTTTCGCAAAATAGGACTTTCTTTTTTAAAAAAATATGGTATACTGTTGATAGAAAAAGAATCGCCGTAAGTGAGTGATTGACGATGAAAGGACATTTGATATCCGGCATCAAAAAATTGGCGGTCATTTTGATCGCCAGCCTGATGATCTTGGGACTTGTCCCCGTCGGGCTGATTGCCAAGCCGGACACTGCCCGTGCCGAGGGCGAGTTTCTGCGGCTCCTTCCGATTGCAGAAACTTCCGTCTCTCCGCAGTCAGATCAAAAAAAATTACAGGTTCCTCATGACACCGATGCAACGCAGCGCGTCGGCGCCTTTCATCATGCCTATTTGCGCTTTCATACGGAGGCTCTGCTGAGTGACGCCTCGCCGCTCCGCGCGGCTAAGCTGCGCCTGACGCTTTTAAAAACGCCTTCGGATGCGGCGGTCCCCATCCGCATCTTTTTGATGTCTGATAATAACTGGAACGCGAACATGACCTACGCCGACCGTCCATCCGGAATGGGCGAGACACTGCTGACCCGGATCGCAGTCACCCCGGCAGAGAACCCGTCTGTGCTGGAGATTGATTTGACAGATTATGCCCGCCGCTGGCAGGAGGAGGGGCGTGACAGGGTTTCGCTGCATCTGGATGCGCCCGGCAACGTTTTGGCGGCAGCGTTCGCAGACCGTGACTATCCCGACCCGGCATTTCGGCCGTGTCTCAAAATCGTTACCGGCGATGCACAGGACACCGACACGGTGGATCTGACAAAGGCGTGGCTGAGCGCCGCCGGCAGCAGTGCGAAAGATAACGCCGTGCAGAGTGACGCCTATACGGTCGGAGAAGAGGACAGTACGTATTTAAAGTTTACCTTAAACCGCACGAATATTCAGGGCGCCATGTACCGCATTTTCTTGCAGCTTACCGCATTGCAGGCGGATCCTGAGACACAGCTGACCGTTTATCAGCTGCAAAATAGGGATTGGAATGGCGAGGAAATCAACCAGGGCATTCTTCCGCAGGGCGAAGAACGTCTGGTTTGCTGCGTCCCTGCCACGGCAGAGAACTTGCGGCGCATCGATCTGACGGACGTGATGAATGATTCCTATGCGAAAGGCGAGACCGAAATGGCGTTTCGTGTGAGTGCGGAAAACGGAACGGTTTCCTTTGTAAAAACGGGCGCGGCCGCACCCGGCCTTGCGATTCGCGTTTCCGATCATGCTGACGTAGTGGCGGCAGAGGAGGCGGCAGTCCATGCGCTGGCAGAGAATGCAGATCTGGATCATATCACAGAAAATCTGCTGCGGGAATATGTCGCCGAAAACGGCGAGCGCGTGTCACTGAGCTGGAAGGCGGCAGAGGCCGCGACCGGGCAGCCGGTACAAAACGGACTGCGCAGCGACGGCACGGTTACCCGTCCGCGCTGGTTCGAGGAAAGCCATAAGATTTTGGCAACCGCCAAAATTACCTCCGGCAATTACACACGTCAGCGCAGCTACTATTTGACAATCCTGCCGGAAGATGCGCCGGATGATTCGGCTGCAAAATACGGCAGCATGGTGGATATCGGAACTGCACAGTCCGAGGATGGGCAGCGGTTTGAGAGCGTTGCGACCTCCTCTCACAGCCGTTGGATCGGCACGCAGAATATGACCTACCGTACCCTGCGGGAAAACAGTGTGATGGTATTGCATTTTGCAGCAGACCCGACCGTGCAGAACTATATTACATTAAAGCTTTGGGCGGCTGACGCTTTTTACGGGGTACAGCTGCGCAGTCTGCAAAACACCGGGGCAGAGCCGGTTACCCTGACGCAGCCGGAAATGGTAGCAGGCGAGGACGGGTTTTTGTATCTGACCTGCGCGCTGCCGATGTCCTTTACCGAGGGGCTGGATCGGATCCATCTGCGGCTGACACCGCTTAAGCAGGAGGGGGCAGAGGGAGAACTGTGCAACCTCTATGGCGCTTATGTCACACAGTCGCCCTATTTTGATCCGGCACTGTTTACCGAACAGGGCGAGGTTCTGGTGCGAAAGGACCCGGCGGAGAATTCGGCGTTTTATCGGTTTTTAAAGCAGCTTTACGCGGCGGCGTCGCTTCCGTTCCGGGGGACGGGCGGCGATACCGAGGATGCGGCTTTCGTCCCGGATCATGCCGGTGCCGCACCGCGGCAGGCGCTGCTCGTTCAAAACGGTGAAGAAAACATCGCGGTCTCCATCGGCGCAGTCGGCGAGACGGTGCAGATTCACCGCGAGACGCCATATTATCACGCTTATACCGAGACGGTGCAGAAGAGTTATTACGATGGAGCCATGACGGCGGTGGATTACGGGGTATACCGCGTATTCCAAAATCACGGAGATACGCCGTATCCGCTGCCCTGGAAGGCGGAGGGGTTGTCCGGATTGTATGAGGATTTGGTACAGGGCGGATATGTCTCCTTCTTAAAAGAGAACGAATTGCTGGACGATAGTGTGCTCCCGGCCGGAACCGCCGTGGAGAACGGCGAAAACCGGGTACTGAACCCCGGCGAAAACACTGTGTTTCTTGTGATAGCAAAGCCGGTATTCCTTGCCGACTGGAGGGTCAGCAGCCTGGGCGGACAGCCGGTTTCGGCAATTAAAACGAGCCGCACGCTGACGATCGATACGGTGGGAATCCGTAATTTGGGCGCCGCGCATGACACCGAGCAGCCGCTTATGATACTGTGCGAGGTATTTGCACAGGGAAAACTGGCGGATGCCGCATCGGCTGCGGTACAGATTGCGCCCGGAGAGACGGAATGCCGCGTTTCGCTGCCGCATACCGTGACCGTGCAGCCGGGTCAGTCCGTGAGGGTTTATATCGAATCCGATCCCATGCCGCTGAGCAAAATGGAACCCAAGCTTACGCTGCCCTAAGCCACAGCAATGTGACGCAGGAGTTATTTGCACACTTTGAGCTGCCTTTCGGGCAGCTCTTTTTTATCGGCAATCGGAAAATTTTGTGTACTTGTACAAAATTCCTATCGCGGACGGCAAATAAAATGTAAAACTGGCCAAATGTTACAAAAGTACGTAAAAATGCGCAAAATCGCGGAAAATACGCAAAAAAAACTTGACACTGATGTTTAACCGTAGTATAATAATTAGGCGTGACAAAGACATACGATGATTCCGGAGGTGGCAAAAGGCCGTATTTACGGCACTTTTGGAAATTTCGGAGGAGATTGTCCGGTTCAAGAAAACGGGCGGAAAGGTCACACTTTCTATTACGAATACAGAGAAATCATACCTCTGCGGCAGTATGCTGATGCCGTGGCGGATTGTTTTGTGTCTGTACGCCCCGAAACCGTTGTCCGTACGTGGACGAGAGGGTTCGGGTTTCATTTTAAGCTCGTGCGAAACGCCCGGCACGGTGTAAACTTATTTATTTTAAGGAGGGTATAGCATGGCAGCAGAAAAAATCAGAATCAGACTGAAGGCTTATGATCACAATCTTATCGACCAGAGTGCCGCAAAGATTGTTGAGACCGCAAAGAGAACAGGATCCAAGGTTTCCGGACCGATTCCGCTTCCGACCAGAAAAGAAGTGGTTACGATCTTGAGAGCGGTTCATAAGTACAAGGACAGCCGTGAGCAGTTTGAGATGAGAACGCATAAGAGACTGATCGACGTATTGGCACCGACCAATAAGACGATCGAGGCGTTAAAGCATCTGGATTTGCCCGCAGGTGTTGACATTGAATTGAAAATCTAGTCCGTTCGCTTTGCGGATGTACGGATTTTTAATGGCAGAGAACCCAATGCTCTGCATGATGCCGGATACGGCAAAATAAAATTTAGGTCACGTTGCGGTGGCGGATCGGAAGTACCGGGAGGCCGGCGCAACCAATAACCCGTAGGTACGTTTTGCAAAAAACCTATGCCTATGTCAAACAGGAGGAAAGAAAAATGAAAAAGGCAATCTTGGGTAAAAAGCTCGGTATGACCCAGATCTTCACAGAGGACGGCAATCTGGTTCCCGTTACGGTAATCGCTGCTGGTCCTTGTCCTGTTGTCCAGAAAAAAACGGTCGAAGTGGACGGATACAGTGCCGTTCAGGTCGGTTTTGAGGACAAGAAGGAAAGTCGTTCCAACAAGCCGGAAAAGGGTCATTTTGCAAAAGCAAATGTTCCGGTCAAGAAGTATTTAAAGGAATTCAAGCTGGAACAGGCCGCAGAGATGAATGTCGGCGATGTATTGGATGTGAACCAGTTTGAAGACGGCGAGGTGCTCGACGTTACCGGTACCAGCAAGGGTCACGGTTACGCAGGCACGATCAAGAGATGGGGAACGCACCGCGGTCCTATGACGCACGGTTCTCACTATCACAGAGGCCCCGGTTCTTTGGGCGCTTGCTCGGATCCGTCTCGTGTATTTAAAGGTAAGAAGATGCCGGGTCACTACGGTGTAGACACTGTAACGATCCAGAATCTTGACCTGGTAAAGGTAGATAAAGAACGCAATCTTCTGTTGGTAAAAGGTTCGGTTCCCGGACCGAAGGGCGGATTGCTTGTTGTGAAAAATGCAGTTAAGGCAGAAGCCTAGGACCACAGAGAGAGGAGGAAATAGAGAATGCCTACAGTAGATGTTTATAATGCTGACGGTAAGGTAGTCGGCAATATGGATTTAAATGAAAACGTGTTCGGTGTTACGGTTCGCAGCGATGTGATGCATGAAGTAGTGGTTAACTACCTGGCAAACCAGAGACAGGGCACCCAGAGCACAAAAACCAGAACGGAAGTTCGCGGCGGCGGCATTAAGCCCTGGAGACAAAAGGGTACCGGCCGTGCCCGTCAAGGCAGTATCCGCGCTCCGCAGTGGGTTGGCGGCGGTGTTGCACTCGGCCCCAAGCCCAGAGATTACAGATACACTGTAAACAAGAAGGTAAGACGTATGGCCTTAAAGTCCGCGCTTTCTTCTAAAGTAGAAGAGAACGAGATCATCGTTTTGGACGCTTTTTCCTGCGATGAGATTAAGACCAAGCAGGTAACCACCCTTTTAAAGAACCTGAACGTCAATGAGAAGGCGCTGATTGTTCTTCCGGAGAACGATAAAAACGTTGTACTTTCTGCAAGAAATATCAAGGGCGTTGACACAACCTATGTGGGTGCAATCAATACCTACGAGGTTTTGAATCATACCAAGTGCATCATCTTAAAGGATGCGGTAACCAAGCTTGAGGAGGTGTACGCATAATGTTGGCACACGATATTATCAGAAGACCGATTGTTACAGAACGGAGTATGGATCAGGTTGCAGACCGCAAGTACACCTTTGAGGTTGCAAGAGGCGCAAACAAGATTCAGATCAAAAAAGCAGTGGAAGAGATCTTCAAGGTAGAGGTCGAGAAAGTGACTACCATGAACTATATCGGGAAACCGAAAAGACAAGGCGTATTCAGCGGCAAGCGTGCTGACTGGAAAAAGGCTGTCGTAAAGCTCAAAGAGGGAAGTAAGACGATTGAGCTTTTTGAGTCTTAATCATCTGCCTTTCAAAATTTGCAGATAAGGAGATTTTAAAATGGGAATTAAAAAATATAAGCCGACGACCCCGTCCCGGCGTCATATGACGGTTTCCACGTTTGAAGAGATTGACAAGGTCGCTCCGGAAAAATCTCTTCTCCGCCCGCTTTCCAGTAAAGCCGGCCGTAACGCACAAGGAAAAATTACCGTTCGTCACCGTGGCTGCGGCGCAAAGAGAAAATACAGAGTCATTGATTTTAAAAGATACAAAGACGGCATGAATGCAACGGTTCTCTCCGTAGAATACGATCCGAACCGCAGCGCCAATATCGCTTTGATCGAGTATGAGGACGGCGTAAAGAACTACATCGTAGCGCCGCTCGGCCTGAAAAAGGGCGATGTCGTTGTATCCGGAACCGGCGCAGATATTAAGCCCGGTAACGCGATGGAATTAAAGGATATCCCGGTTGGTACCCTGGTGTACAATATCGAGATGAACCCCGGAAAGGGCGGTCAGCTTGTCCGCAGCGCCGGTGTTACGGCACAGCTTTTGGCAAAGGAAAACGGCTACGCTCAGCTGAGACTTCCGTCCGGTGAGGTTCGTATGATCCGTTTAAATTGTCGCGCAACCATCGGTCAGGTCGGCAATAACGATCACTCCAATGTCAATATCGGTAAAGCCGGAAGAAAGCGTCACATGGGCTTCCGTCCGACAGTCCGCGGTGTTGTTATGAACCCGAACGACCACCCGCACGGCGGTGGTGAAGGTAAGTCCCCGATCGGTATGCCGAGCCCGGTAACGCCGTGGGGTAAGCCTGCTCTGGGTTACAAGACCAGAAACAAGAAGAAAAAGTCGAACAAGTTCATCGTGAAGAGACGGAACAGCAAGTAAGGAGGGAATCACATGGGAAGAAGTATTAAAAAGGGACCTTTCGTTGATGCGAAGCTGCTTGCCAGAATTGTTGCCATGAACGAAAAGAACGAGAAAAACGTTTTAAAGACCTGGTCGAGAGCTTCTACTATATTCCCGGAGATGGTTGGACATACCATTGCGGTTTATGATGGAAGAAAGCACGTTCCGGTATATGTGAGCGAGGATATGGTTGGGCACAAGCTCGGCGAATTTGCTCCTACCAGAACTTACAGAGGTCATGCCGGCGCGAAGACATCCAAATAAGTCGCGCTGAGGAATTAGATTGATGAAAGGAGCTGCACAGAACATGGAAGCAGTAGCAAAAGTTACACATGTACGCATTGCACCCAGAAAAGTCCGCATCGTGATCGACTTGATCAGAAACAAGTCCGTCGGTGAGGCAATCGGTATTTTAAAGAATACCCCGAAGGCTGCAAGTCCCGTTGTGGAAAAGCTGCTCAAGTCTGCAATGGCTAACGCAGAGAACAACCACAAAATGAATGTGGAAAACCTCTATGTTGCGGAAGTATATGCAGATCAGGGCCCCACACTCAAGAGAGTACAGGCGAGAGCGCAGGGACGTGCGTTCAGAATCAATAAAAAGACAAGCCACATTACGTTAAAACTTCGGGAGAAGGAATAAGATAGGAGGTAAAAAGTATGGGTCAGAAAGTTAATCCACACGGTCTCAGAGTCGGCATTATTAAGGACTGGGATTCCCGTTGGTTTGCTGACAAAAAGAACTTCGGTGACAGTCTCGTAGAGGACTATAACCTCAGAGTCTTCCTCAAGAAGAAATTATTCCTGGCCGGAGTTGCTAAAATCGAAATCGAGAAGTTTGCGAATAAAATTCGTATTTCCATCCATGCAGGTAAGCCCGGTATCGTAATCGGTAAGGGCGGAAGCGAAATCGAAAAACTCAAGAAAGAGTTAGAGAAGATGACCGGCAAGACGATTATCCTGAACGTGATCGAGGTCAAGGTTCCGGATATGAGCGCGCAGCTGGTTGCTGAGAATATCGCATCGCAGCTGGAGAGACGTATTTCTTTCCGTAAGGCAATGAAGCAGTGCATGGGTCGTACCATGAAACTGGGCGCAAAGGGTATCAAGACCTGCGTTTCCGGTCGTGTCGGCGGTGCAGAAATCGCGAGAACAGAGCAGTATCATGAGGGAACCATTCCCCTTCAGACATTGAGAGCAGACATTGACTACGGTTTTACCGAGGCAAACACGACCTACGGCAAGCTTGGCGTCAAGGTTTGGATCTACAAAGGTGAAATCCTTGCCGAGAGCAAGAATGCTGCACCGGCAGAGGAGAAGAAGCCTGCTCCCAGACGCAGAGAAGGAGGGAGAAAGTAATGTTATCACCGAAGAGAGTAAAGCGCAGAAAGGTACAGCGCGGCAGAATGAAAGGCGCTGCACACCGCGGTAATAAGGTTGTATACGGCGATTACGGTCTGCAGGCGCTCAGCCCGGCTTGGGTTACCAGTAACCAGATCGAGGCTGCCCGTATTGCAATGACCCGTTATACCAAGAGAGGCGGTCAGGTTTGGATTAAGATCTTCCCGGATAAGCCCGTTACGGCAAAACCGGCTGAGACCCGTATGGGTAGCGGTAAAGGTTCTCCGGAGTACTGGGTAGCAGTGGTAAAGCCCGGCCGTGTTATGTTTGAAATTGGCGGAGTTAGTGAAGAAGTTGCGCGTGAGGCACTGCGTCTTGCGATGCACAAGCTCCCCTTAAAGTGTAAGTTTGTCAGAAAAGCTGACCAAGAAACGGAAGGTGATAGTTAATGAAAATTCAGGATATTAGAGACCTTTCAACGCAGGAGCTTGAGGATAAGATCAAGGACTTAAAGGAAGAGCTTTTTAACCTTCGTTTCCAGAACGCTACCAACCAGCTGGATAATCCCATGAGAATTGCTAGCGTCAAAAAGGACATTGCAAGAGTTAAAACGGTTCTCAAGGAAAAAGAGCTTGGGATTCATACAAGCGTAAATGCGTAGGAGGTGTAGAGAATGAGCGAACGTAATTACCGTAAGACCCGTATCGGCGAGGTCGTAAGCGATAAGATGGATAAGACAATCGTTGTCGCAATCAAAGAGCACGAGAAACACCCACTTTACAGCAAGGTCATGAAACGCACCTATAAGCTGAAGGCGCATGACGAGAACAATGTTTGCGGCATTGGTGACAGAGTCAAAGTCATGGAGACCCGTCCTCTTTCCAAGGATAAAAGATGGAGACTGGTTGAAATTGTGGAGAAAGCGAAATAAAACGCTTGGAATCGGAGCGTGGCGTACGATCGCCGCTTCGATGATCTGGAGATTGCCGCGGCAGTCTCGTAATAATGGAATAGGAGGAAATCCGATATGATTCAACAGCAGACAATATTAAAGGTTGCTGATAACAGCGGCGCAAAGGAAATCCTTTGTATTCGCGTACTCGGCGGATCTTTTCGGCGTTACGGCAACATCGGCGATGTTATCGTTGCTTCTGTAAAAAAAGCAACGCCCGGCGGTGCGGTTAAAAAAGGTGACGTTGTAAAGGCTGTTATCGTCCGCAGTGTCAACGGCGTAAAGCGTGCAGACGGATCCAAGATTCGCTTTGACGAAAACGCTGCCGTTATCATCCGTGACGACAAAACCCCGAGAGGCACCCGTATCTTTGGGCCGGTAGCCAGAGAGCTGAGAGATAAAGAATATATGAAGATTCTGTCCCTGGCGCCTGAAGTACTCTAAAAATATGTTCTCCTGCCGACCGGGCAGGAGTGATCCGTGCCGGCGCGTCTGCGCCGCACATAGGCCTTTTCAGTTTGAAAAAAGGAGGAAAGACAATGGCTAAGATGCATGTGAAGACCGGCGATGAGGTTATGGTTTTATCCGGCAAGGATAAAGGCAAAAAGGGCAAGGTTTTGTCCGTAAACCCGGAAAAGCGCATGGTTATTGTGGAGGGAGTTTCCATGGCCACCAAGCATAAGAAGCCCAGAAGAATGGGTGAAAGCGGCGGCATCATTAAGCAGGAAACCCCGATCTACGCAAGCAAGGTTATGAATGTTTGCGGAAAATGCGGAGCACCCAGCAGAGTGGGACGTAAGGTTTTAGAGGATGGAACCCACGTTCGTTACTGCAAGAAGTGCGGCGAAACATTCTAGATATAAAGAAAGGAGGTTTCACTCTCAATGAGACTGGAAGAGAAGTACACAAAAGAAATCAAAGACGCTCTGATGAAAAAGTACAGCTATAAGAGCGTAATGCAGATTCCGAAGCTCGAAAAAATTGTGATTAACATGGGCGTAGGCGATGCAAGAGAGAATTCAAAGGCGGTAGAGAGCGCTGCAAACGACCTGACCCTGATTACCGGTCAGAAGGCGGTTATTACCAAGGCGAAGAAGTCCGTTGCAACGTTTAAGGTAAGAGAGGGCATGAACATCGGCTGCAAGGTTACGCTGAGAGGCTCTAAGATGTACGAATTTGCAGATCGTCTGTTTAACGCAGCTCTGCCCCGCGTACGTGACTTTCGCGGGATTAACCCCAATTCCTTTGACGGCCGCGGCAACTACGCACTGGGCATCAAGGAACAGCTGATTTTCCCTGAAATCGATTATGATAAGATCGATAAAATCCGGGGTATGGATATCATCTTTGTAACCACGGCGCATACCGATGAGGAAGCACGTGAGCTTTTGACTTTGATGGGCGCACCGTTCATGAAATAAGAACCGAATAGGAGGATGAAGAATCATGGCGAAAAAGTCTATGGTTGTAAAGCAGCAAAGAAAGCAAAAGTATGCGAGTCGCGAATACAACAGATGTAAGATTTGCGGCAGACCCCATGCTTACCTTCGTAAGTTCGGTATTTGCAGAATTTGTTTCCGTGAGCTTGCTTATAAAGGTCAGATTCCGGGTGTCAAGAAGGCGTCCTGGTAAGCACCTGACGAAAGGCGCAGTTTGCTGCGTCGCATGATACAAGAACCAGAGGACAGGTGGCTGCATAATTGGAACGGACAGCCAAACCGGCCCCTGTATTCCGCTAAGATAGGAGGTTAGAACTATGCATATTACAGATCCGATCGCAGATATGCTGACTAGAATCAGAAACGCCAACAATGCCAGACATACCACTGTCGACATTCCGGCTTCTAATATGAAAAAGGCAATCGCAAAAATCCTGTTGGATGAGGGTTATGTCAAGAATGTAGAAGTGATTGACGATAACATCCAGGGTGTGATCCGTATTACTTTAAAGTACGGCGAAAACAAGCAGAAAGTTCTCACCGGCTTAAAGAGAGTAAGTAAGCCCGGTCTGAGATCCTACGCATCCAAAGAGGAGCTCCCCAAGGTATTAAAGGGCTTGGGTATTGCGATTATTTCTACGTCTAAGGGCGTAATGACAGATAAGGAGGCACGTCGTCAGAACGTTGGCGGCGAAGTCCTGGCATTTATTTGGTAAGAAAGGAGGAGAGTTCATTGTCTCGTATAGGAAAAATGCCGATTACAGTTCCGGCAGGCGTGACTGTAACCATCGGCGCAAACAATGAAGTTACCGTAAAGGGTCCTAAAGGCGAGCTGGTGCAGCGCATGCCGGCGGACATCATGATAGAACAGAGCGGCGAAACCATTGAGGTGAAACGTCCGACAGACGATAAGGAACACAGATCACTGCACGGTCTGACCCGGAGCCTGCTCCATAACATGGTAGTGGGCGTGACCGACGGCTTTAAAAAGCAGCTGGAAATCAACGGTGTCGGTTACAGAGCAGCAATGCAGGGAAATAAGTTGGTTATGAACCTCGGTTATTCTCACCAGGTTGAGATGGAGCCGGCTGATGGTATTACCATTGAGGTTCCGCAGCCGAACCAGATCATCATTTCCGGTCCGGATAAGCAGAAGGTTGGCCAGTTTGCGGCCAACGTCCGCGAGAAGAGACCGCCTGAGCCTTATAAGGGCAAGGGTATTAAATACGTTGATGAACACATCAGACGTAAGGAAGGTAAAGCTGGTTCTAAGAAGTAATAACCGCAAGGAGGTGCAAACGTAATGATTAAGAAGGTAAATAGTAATGTATCAAGACTTGCCAGACACGCCAGAGTCCGCAAAAAGGTTTCCGGTACGGCTCAGTGCCCGAGACTGTGCGTGTTTCGGAGTCGGCAGAATATATACGCTCAAATCATTGACGACACAGTAGGCAATACTCTGGTGTCTGCATCCTCTCTGGACGCAGAGCTGAAGGCAAACTACGGCGGCAACAAAGAAGCTGCAAAAGCGGTTGGCGCACTGATTGCCAAAAAGGCAACGGAAAAGGGCATTACCGAAGTCGTTTTTGACAGAGGCGGATATGTATACCATGGCAGAGTTGCAGAACTTGCCGAGGCAGCGCGTGAGGGCGGCCTGAAATTCTAATCGTGAGAAAGAGGTGAAACACAAATGGCAGAAAAAGGTGAAAGAACCAAGAAGCAGCCGCGTATTGACGCAGATGCGCTGGATATACAAGAAAAAGTAGTACATCTGAACCGTGTTGCAAAGGTTGTAAAAGGTGGTAGAACCTTCCGTTTCAGCGCACTGGTAGTTGTCGGCGACGGCAACGGTCACGTGGGCTGCGGCATGGGAAAGGCAGCAGAAATTCCGGACGCAATCCGTAAGGGAATCGACGATGCCAAAAAGAACATGATTACGGTTCCGAGAGTGAAATCAACCATTCCTCACGAGATTATCGGTGAGTATGGTGCAGGACGTGTCCTGTTAAAGCCGGCAGCAGAAGGTACCGGTGTTATTGCCGGCGGTCCTGCCCGTGCGGTATTGGAGCTGGCTGGTATCAGAGATATTCGTACCAAATGTTTGCGCAGCAACAACCCGAAAAACGTTGTTGCAGCAACCATCGAGGGTCTGGCATCTCTCAAGAGTGTGGAAGAGGTTGCTCAGCTCAGAGGGAAAAAGCCGGAAGAGATCCTCGGTTAGAGAAATTAGTTTAAGACAGGAGGGTTATCCTTGGCGAATACAATTAAGGTTACACTGAAAAAGAGTACCATCGGATGCAAAAAGGATCAGATCGCAACCGTACAGGCGCTGGGCTTAAAAAAGATCGGCCAGACTGTTGAAAAGACCGATACGCCCCAGATCCGCGGCATGATCTTCAAGGTAAAACACCTGGTAGCAGTGTCCGAGTAAAAGCGAACACGCCGGAATCACTTCCGGCAAGAGCCGCATTGGCGGCGTCATCATTTTGAATAAAAAGGAGGAGGTGGACACAATGAAACTCCATGAATTATCTCCGAGCGAAGGCTCTAAGAAGAAGGCATACAGAGTAGGCCGCGGCCATGCAAGCGGTAACGGAAAAACCAGCGGTAAGGGTCACAAGGGTCAAAATGCCCGCAGCGGCGGCGGTGTTCGGCCGGGCTTTGAAGGTGGCCAGATGCCGATTTACAGAAGATTGCCGAAGCGTGGTTTTAATAACATCTTTGCAAAGAAATATGTTTCCGTAAATGTAGAGGCACTCAACAAGCTGGAAGCCGGCACAGAGGTTACAGCCCAGGTGCTGAAAGAGGCCGGTATTATCTCCAAGATTTGTGACGGCGTAGTCATTTTGGGCCGTGGCGAACTGGATAAAAAGCTGACCGTAAAGGCAAAGCGGTTCAGTGAAAGCGCAGCAAAGAAGATTGAGGCTGCCGGCGGAAAGGCTGAGGTGGTATAACAATGATCGATACAATCAAAAACGCATGGAAGATTGTCGACCTGAGAAAAAAGCTGATTTACACCTTTGTGATGTTGGTAATTTTCCGTTTGGGTTCTTGTATTCCGGTTCCGCTGCTGGATCCGGCACAGATGCAGTCGCTCTTTAGCGCTGAAAATTCCATGTTTGGTTTTATTGATATGGTGTCCGGCGGTGCGTTCCAGAACGCAACCATCTTCGCGATGAGCATTACGCCGTACATCAACTCGTCCATTATTATGCAGCTTTTGTGCGTTGCAATCCCTGCTTTAGAGCGTATGCAGAAAGAGGGAGAGGACGGCAGAAAAAAGATCGGTCAGATGATGCGTTACGGAACGGTTATCCTGGCGCTGATTCAGGCAATCGGTCTTTACTTCCTGCTGAAGTCCTACGGGGCTGTTACCAACCCCGGTCTTGCTTCTGCAGTGGTTGTTATCACCACCTTTACGGCAGGTACCGCATTTTTGATGTGGCTGGGTGAACAGATTACGGAAAAAGGCGTAGGTAACGGTATTTCTCTGATTATCTTTGCCGGTATCGTATCCAGAATCCCGGGCATGTTCGTATCCCTCTGGGCTTATCTCCAGAGCGGTAACCTGAACTGGATCGGCGCACTTGCACTGATTGTGCTTGCACTTGTCGTTATCGGCGTGGTTGTTGCCATGAACGAAGCAGAGCGCAGAATCCCGGTTCAGTACGCAAAACGTGTTGTCGGCAGAAAAATGTACGGCGGCCAGAGCACCCATATTCCGATCAAGGTTGCGGCAGCCGGCGTTATCCCGATCATTTTTGCGATGTCCATTATGGCATTCCCCGGCACAATTGCCAGCTTCTTTGGCGTGCAGGCCGGTGACAAGGGCTTCTGGGGCGGTTTCCTTTGGGTATTCTCCAGCTCCTCTTGGATTTATGCTGTATTGTACTTCCTGCTGATTATCTTCTTCACCTATTTCTATACGGCAATTCAGTTTAATCCGATTGAAATGTCGAATAACATGAAGAAGAACGGCGGATTTATTCCCGGTATTCGTCCGGGACGTCCTACCTCGGATTATATCTCCAAGGTATTGTCCAGAATCACTTTGGCCGGTGCAATTTTCCTCGGTCTGATTGCAGTGCTTCCGATCTTTATGAATTTGGGACTTCATATTTCCAACTTCGCAATCGGCGGTACGTCGCTCCTGATCGTTGTAGGTGTTGCTCTGGAGACTGTTAAAGATCTGGAATCCCAGATGCTCATGAGACACTATAAGGGCTTCTTGGAATAAAATGAATACGCTGCACAGCTTTGTGCAAACGAAGGAAGAGTAGGGAGCGTGGATGCAAAAGCATAACCGGTTCCTGCTCTATCCATTTTTAGGAATCAAATTCAAAAAAACCGCTTTTTTGGTTTGAGAACGAAAATTGCGGGCGATTTGATTCTCAAAAATGACATAATCTGGAAACAGAAAGGATATGGGAATTATGAGACTCATTTTATTGGCAGCTCCCGGAGCTGGAAAGGGTACACAGGCAGAGAAACTCAGCACGCATTATGGGATTCCGACGATTTCAACCGGTGCGATCCTCCGTCATAATATCCAACAGGGGACGGAACTCGGCAAATTGGCAAAGCAGTATATTGACGGCGGAAACCTGATTCCCGACAATGTCATGATCGAGGTAATGCGCAGCCGCCTTGCGGAGGATGACTGTAAAGCCGGTTTCATTCTGGACGGTTTTCCCAGAACCTTGACACAGGCCGAGGCGCTGGACGCGTCGGATATTACCATTGACGCCGTTTTAAATCTGGTGGTACCGGATGAGACGATTATCAGCCGCCTTTCCGGCAGATTAGAGTGCAAAAATTGTGCAGCAACCTTCCATAAGGAGTTCCGCAAGCCCAAGGTAGAGGGCGTTTGTGATAACTGCGGCGGCGAACTGGTTGTCCGTGCGGATGACAAGCCGGAGACGGTAAAGAGCCGGCTTTCGGTGTACCATACCCAGACAGAACCGCTTTTGCGCTATTATACGCAAAAGGGAATTTTAAAGACGGCGATGGGACACGGCGATATTGACGAAACTACGGCCGAAGTGCTCAAAGCGCTGGAGGGCTGATATGGTTACCATTAAGTCAAAGTCCGAGATTGAAAAAATGAAGGTGGCCGGTAAGGTGACCTACGGTGCGCTGAAGGCCGTGCACGATGCGATCCGTCCCGGTGTTTCTACATTGGAATTAGACCGTGTGGCAGAACGCTATATCAAATCCCAGGGCTGCACCTGCTCATTTAAGGGCTATGCCGGCTTTCCGGGCAGTATCTGCGCCAGCGTAAACGATGAGATCATCCATGGCATCCCGGATCACCGGATCTTGCATGAGGGTGATATCATCAGCATCGATGTCGGCGCATGCTATCACGGTTATAACGGTGACGCCTGCCGGACATTCGGCGTCGGTAAAATCTCTGATGAAGCCGAGCGGCTGATCCGTGTGACAAGACAAAGCTTTTTTGAGGCGCTTTCCTATGCAAAGGAGGGATATCGAATTTCCGATCTCTCCTGTGCGGTGCAGGAATACGTCGAGGCAAACGGATTTTCGGTTCTGCGCGACTACTGCGGCCACGGTGTCGGTGCTGATATGCATGAGGATCCGGAGATCCCCAACTACGTCAGCCATAGCCGCGGCATCCGTATGCGCGCCGGCATGTGCCTTGCCATCGAGCCGATGGTTTTAGAGGGCGCAAAGGAATATTATGTGGCGGATAACGAGTGGACGGTGCATACCAAGGACGGCAAGCTTTCGGCTCATTACGAAAACAGCGTTTTAATTACCGGCGGCGAACCGTTTCTGCTTACCCTGCCCGATGGCATTGAGGTAGGAATACGATGAACAAAAAAGACGGCATTCAAATCGGCGAACTGGTGCAGTCGCTCTCCGGCCACGACGCCGGCGGCTATTTTCTGGTGACCGGCAGGGAGGGCGGCATGCTTTGCCTTTGTGACGGCAAGCGGCGCAAGGCCGCCGGCCAAAAGCGTAAAAATCCGAAGCATGTTGCCGCAAGCGGCATGGTCTGCGATTGGGTTCGGCAGCATCCGGAATGCGTCAATAACACCTCGGTTCGCAAGGCAATACGTAATATTTTAAATCAGACAGGAGGTGAAAATCCATGTCAAAGGAAGACGTTTTAGAGGTAGAAGGTACCGTATTGGAGGCATTGCCGAACGCAATGTTCAAGGTAGAGCTGGAAAACGGACATCAGATCCTGGCGCACATATCCGGAAAACTGCGTATGCACTTTATCCGTATTCTGCCGGGCGACAAGGTTACTGTCGAGATTTCTCCCTATGACTTGACCAAGGGCAGAATCACATGGAGAGCCAAGTAACAAACCTTGGCAAACGGAAGAAAACGCGCCGGGTTTTATCGTTTGTCCTGTCCGGTCAAACGCAAAACCCGGACCGCAAACGGCGCATCTTAGCAATTTGAACGGGAAACGCCGAAAAACAGACTGCTTTTTCGGTGATGTGACCGAGAAATTAACTTGACAGGCAGTCGGTTTCATGATATAATAAACAGGTTCGCTTTATAGGTGATAGTGTCGCCGTGCGGACGATTACAAACTTAGGAGGTGAAGGCAATGAAAGTACAACCTTCCGTAAAACCTATTTGTGAAAAATGTAAAATTATTAAAAGAAAAGGCAGAGTCATGGTCATCTGTGAAAATCCCCGGCATAAGCAAAAGCAGGGTTAAGGTTCATGGTGACGGAGCAGGGTCAGGCTTATAACCCACAAAACGGATAAGCTGACGCCGCAAAACGCGGGTGAAATTCTGCTCCACTGTTTTTTCGCAAAAAATCAATGGAGGTGAAAACTTTATGGCACGTATTGCAGGCGTAGATTTGCCCAACGATAAGAGAGTTGAGATTGGTCTCACTTACATCTTTGGTATTGGTCTTTCTACTTCCAAGAAAATCCTGGCAGCAACCGGTATTAACCCGGACACCAGAGTTCGTGACTTGACAGAGGATGAGGTTTCTAAGCTGAGAGCCGAGATCGACAATTATAATGTTGAAGGTGATCTGCGCAGAGACATCGCACTGGACATCAAGCGTCTGATGGAGATTAACTGTTACAGAGGTCTCCGCCACAGAAAGGGTCTCCCTGTCCGCGGTCAGCGTTCTAAGACCAACGCAAGAACCAGAAAGGGCCCGAAAAAGACGATCGCTAACAAGAAGAAATAAGACTTGTTAAGATTGTGCGCAGGATAATGTCCTGCAAATGGAACTTTGATTTTTCTGCACGGCAAACCGCCGTGATGGATATTCGTATTTTCAGGAGGTGAAAGATACAATGGCAAAGGCAGTAAAGAGAACACGCCGCCGCAGAGAGAGAAAGAACATCGAACGCGGTGCAGCACATATTAAATCTACATTTAATAACACCATTGTTACGATTACAGACGTAGCCGGAAATGCAATTTCTTGGGCATCCGCCGGCGGCCTCGGTTTCCGGGGTTCTAAAAAGAGCACTCCTTTTGCAGCGCAGATGGCTGCAGAAACTGCTGCAAAGGCAGCAATGGAGCATGGTCTTAAATATGTTGAGGTTTATGTGAAGGGACCGGGTTCCGGTCGTGAAGCAGCAATCCGTGCATTGCAGGTTGCAGGCCTCGAAGTAAATATGATTAAAGATGTTACGCCGATTCCTCATAACGGATGCAGACCGCCGAAGAGAAGACGCGTGTAATGACGGAGGTGAAATAAGAAATGGCAAGATATACAGAATCTGTTTGCAGAATCTGCAGACGGGAAGGTCAGAAGTTATTCTTAAAGGGTGACAGATGTTACACGGATAAGTGTGCAGTGACCAGACGTGCCTATGCCCCCGGTCAGCACGGTCAGGGCAGACGGAAGCTTTCCGAGTACGGCACACAGCTTCGCGAGAAGCAGAAGGTAAGACGGGCTTACGGTATCTTGGAGGGTCAGTTCGAGCATTACTTTGAAATGGCCAACAAGAAAGAGGGCGTAACCGGTGAAAACCTGCTTTCTATCTTAGAGAGCCGTCTTGACAACGTAGTATATAAGATGGGTCTGGCAGTATCCAGACCGGAAGCCAGACAGTTGGTATCTCACGCACACTTTACCGTTAACGGTAAAAAGGTGAATATTCCTTCTTATCTGGTAAAGCCCGGTGATGTGATCGCACTCCGTGAAAAGAGCAGATCCAGCGCCAAGTTTGAAGCTATCCTGGGCTCCACCGAGGGCAGAGTGGTTCCGAAGTGGATTGATATGAATCGCGACACCTTAGAGGGTCGTATCGTCGCTCTGGCTGATCGTGAAGATATCGATCTGCCGATCGAAGAGCATTTGATCGTTGAGTATTACAGCAAATAATCCTTTGCGGTAAGAAAGCGATTCGATGGATTCGTTGAAATTGTTTAGGAGGGCTGACAATGATTGAAATAGAAAAGCCAAGAATTGAATGCACAGAAGCATCCGAAGATAATAAATATGGCAAATTTGTTGTCGAGCCTCTGGAGAGGGGCTACGGAACAACGTTTGGTAACGCTCTCAGAAGAATGTTGCTGTCCTCCCTGCCGGGAGTGGCTGCAACCTCGGTTAAAATTGACGGTATTCTTCATGAATTTTCTGCAATTCCCGGTGTTAAGGAGGATGTGACAGAGATCATCCTCAACATCAAGAATCTGGCGATTAAGCTGTATTCCGATGCACCCAAAACGGTTTATATCAACCAGGAGGGCGCCGGTGAAATTTGTGCCGGAGATATCAAGCACGATTCTGACGTAGAGATTATCAATGAGGATTTGCATATCGCGACGCTGAGCGAGGATGCAAGACTGTTTATGGAGATTACGCTGGATAAGGGTCGCGGCTACGTTTCCGCAGACCGTAATAAGCAGCTGCTCCAGCCGGCAATCGGTGTGATCGCGACCGACTCGATCTACACACCGGTACACAAGGTGAATTACACTGTTGACAATACCCGTGTGGGCAACGTGACCGACTATGACAAGCTGACCTTAGAGGTTTGGACAAACGGCACGATTACCCCGGCGGAGGCGGTCAGCCTGGCTGCAAAAATTGTCAGCGAGCACATGAGTTTGTTTGTCGACCTGTCCGATGATGCAAAAAATACGGAAATCATGATTGAGAAGGAAGAAAGCAAGAAAGAAAAAGTTTTGGAGACCACCATCGAAGAACTTGATCTTTCGGTTCGTTCCTATAATTGCCTCAAGCGTGCCGGCATCAACACGGTACAGGATCTGACAACCCGTTCCGAGAACGACATGATGAAGGTGAGAAACCTGGGTCGTAAGTCCTTGGAGGAGGTTATTGCAAAGCTGGATGCAATGGGGTTGTCCTTGGCAAACGATGACTAAATCTAAGAAATAAGAAAATGAGGTGATAAAATGGCACACCAGAGAAAACTTGGCAGACCGACCGACCAGAGACGTGCAATGCTTCGTTCTATGACGACTTCTTTCCTGGAAAACGGCAGAATTGAAACAACCGTAACCCGTGCAAAGGAAGTACGCAGATTAGCGGAGAAGATGATTACCCTCGGTAAAGCCAATACTCTTCACACAAAAAGACAGGCGCTTTCTTACCTGACAAAGCGTGATGTTGTGGTAAAGCTATTTGATGAAATCGCTCCGAAGTATGCAGAAAGAAACGGCGGTTACACCCGTATCATTAAGATCGGACCTCGCCGCGGCGATGCAGCCGAAATGGCAGTTCTGGAGTTTGTAGACTAATCGTCAAAATAAGCCGGCAGCAAGATGCTGCCGGTTTTTTATGTCCAAATGCTTCGCGCGTTTTTAAGAAAGTTAGAATTGAAATTAAGAAAGCAAAAATGAAAACATCCAAGCAAATTTTGGTATTTCTTTTTGGCGATTCTTGACTTTTTGGCCGTGATGTGCTATACTGAGCCGTGAAATAACTGAATATTCGCACAAAGTGTCCGCCATGCCCGATGGGGCATGGTGGGTGAAAAGGGAATCGGGTGAGAATCCCGGACGATACCAGTCGCTGTATGGATGTGAATGCTTTTTGCCTCGTTGACGAAAGTCAGTCATTGGGAAACCGAGAAGGCAGATGCAAAGAGCGAAAGTAGCATCCAAGTCAGAAGACCTGCTTTGATGTCGTTTTGTAACGTATGCCGGGCATGCTGCCTTGTGTGCAGGAACGACAGTTTTGACGTATTGTTTAATGCGCCGATTTGTGATGGACACAGAAAAGTCTGCTGTGGCAATGCTCCTTGCGGAGGCTGCCGCTTTTTTTGTGTTGCCGCCCGGCCGGAAAATGCCGGAAAGCCTTACATTTCGGGGTCTCCCTTGCATGTTGGAAAGACGATTCCTTCTCCCAAAATCGGAGTTTGGTTTACGTTTTTTCGGCGAACCTTGTGCGAATGGCTATGAAAGGAAGGCAAATCTATGCGTAAACAAACATCAGTGTCAAAACTCGGTCGTATCCTGTGCCTTGCAGCGATGCTGCTTTGCACTCTGCTTTCGTTTTCTGCATTTGCAGAGGGCGAAATGGCAGGCGACGGTACAGAGCAGAACCCCTATATCGTCATGAATGAGGAACAATTGGTAAGTCTTGCAAACATGGCGCAGCCGATCGGCTATGTCCGCCTTGGCAGCGATCTGGACATGAGCAAACTGGATCAGGAACAGTTCCCGACTGCAACCGCGGTGATTCCGCAGCTGAGCGGCGTGTTCTATGGGGACGGTCATACCATCAAAAACCTGACGCTGAAAGGCGGCAGCGGCAGTTATAACCGGAGTGTGGGAACGACCTATGTTAATACCGGTCTGGTCGGTGAGCTCTCCGGCACGGTGCGTGACCTCAAATTAACCGGGGTTACCATCAGTGATGCAATCGGCAATTATAACAATGTAGGTGCTATTGCCGGCAGAGTTGCAGAGGGTGCGGCCGCTGCGGTGGAAAATTGCATTGTGACGGGGGGCATCTCTTGTAACGGAGGTGGTTCTTATAGCTATATCGGTGGCCTGGTTGGTATGATTTACGGTTCGGTTAATACGCTGACAAGCCTTGCGGTTGAGCAATGCGTCAGCGGCATTTCCATTATTGCAAAGAGCGGTGCCAAGGGTTATGGCGGCGGTATTTTGGGTTCTGCACAGAATTGTAGTACCGTTACCGTTGACAAGTGTGCCATCTTGGGCGTTGAGACGGACGGTGTTCGCGTATGTGTCAGTGACATGGGAAATGCCAATTGCGGTGTTGTGGGATATATCAATAGCGGAAGTGTTAGTTTGACACTGAAAGACAGTTATTTGGGCGGTAAGGTTAGCGGAAGCAAAAAATTTGGAATTGCGCATACTAGTTCATTTGCACCTACATTGTCGGTAACGGACTTCCGCTATGACAGTACGGTTAATTCTAGTATTGACATGCTGTACAGGGGCGGAGATGCCATCACGGCCACTGCCAACACGACGGAAGAAATCCAGTCGCTCTCCATAGAAGGTTTTGAGGTCAGAGAGGCTGAATTTGGAAAGTATCCCGTTCCGGTGTGGTCGCCGCTGCAGCCGCCGGCACCGCAGTGCGAAAACGGGATTCGCTTTGAGGGCAGCGCCGCCTATGTGTCCGCCAAGGAGGCAGGCACCTATACCGTGGTATTTGCAGCATATCAAAACGAGCAATTATCCAGTGTCTCGGTGGTAACACAGGCGTTTGCGGCAGGCGAGAACCAAGCGGTTGCGGTTCCGGATGATTTCCGGCCGGAGGGTGCCGATACTGTCCGTGCAATGTTTTTCCGCTCTTTGGTGGATTTGTACCCCATGGCGGATGCTGCACCATACCAAAAAAATTGATGCTGCGGCATATCCGCCGCAGCCCCTATAAATAAAATGATAAGAGAGGGATTGTCATGATGAAGAAAAACTCCATTTTGCGCCGGTGTGCCGTGTTGCTGCTGGCAATATCCTGTGTGCTGAGCAGCGCAATGCTGCCGGTCTTTGCGGATGCGCAGGGTGAGGCCGGTACGGCAGAAAACCCGTACCTGATTGAAAGCGCCGATGCGCTTCTTCAGCTGGCTGCTGCCATCAATGACGGAAACAACGCCGATATTTGCGTGCGCCTTGCCGATGATATTACCATAGACGGCAGCTGGATGCCGTTTGGAAAGAATGCGGCATTTCCGTTTCGGGGCACATTTGACGGCGACGGACATACCGTAACCGTAACGGTCGATGATCCCAATCTCAGCTATTTTGGATTTTTTGGGTGCTTAGAGGACGCAACGGTGAAAAACCTCACCGTTTGCGGCGAGGTTTATTGTTCCGAGCCATATGCCTATGTCGGCGGCATTGCCGGAAGAGCCAGAGGGAATGTCACTCTGGAAAACTGCGTCAGCCATGTAAATGTCTCAGCCCTTGCACGGGGCACCGCCGGCGTTGGCGGTCTGATCGGCGGCTATGACGCCAACATGGATTATGCGTGGAAGGATATCTGTCTGCGTTTGGTTGACTGTACCGGTGACGGACTGGTGATGGTGACCGGCACCGACGCAAACGCCTATGTCGGCGGCATGGTCGGCAGCAATAAAAATTGCACGCAGCTTACCGGCTGTGCGAGCCTTGGCACCGTCTATGCGCCGGGCGCCTATGTGGGCGGCCTTTTGGGTCAGGCCGGCTATCAGGCCGGCGAGTGTCTCCCCACCATCACGGATTGCCGGGTTGAGGCGGCACTGTGCGGTGCGGACGGCAAGACCTTCCGCCTGTACGGCAAGGGAAGCATTGCCGCCGCACGGGTAACCGGGAGCGGTACGAATGATGTGGCATTTGATGACATGACCGACCAGATTCTTTTGGGCGAATCGCAAAAGTATGCGGCCGTATATGCGGTTACCTCGAAAACTGCCGTGGGAGAGGCAATCACTCTGTTAAAAGACGGCAGCCTTGCCGACGAGACGATTGCGTTTTCGTGCAGCCAGGGCGAAAAAGACATGCAGCACGGCTACCTGATCTGCGACGAACAGGGAATCCGTTTGGCAAAGCAGAATGAAACGGGACGCATTGTCACCGAGACGGCGACCCTTATGTGGACCGACTCGAACGGAAACAGTCTGCGCAAACCGATTACGGTTCATATTTATCCGGGATCTGAGGACACGTCACGGAAACTGATGGACAGTATCGCAAAAACCTATGCAAACCGTTCGGGTGAATGGGTTGTCTTTGACATGGCAGTCTACGAAAAGCTGGGCTTTGGCGAGAATACAACGGATATCGATAACTACCGCAACCTGACCGTCAATGCGCTGTCGTCCGACAGCGCCCTGGTGACGGATCGCGCCAAGGGCGAAATTATCTTATCCGCGCTGGACACCGATACCACCAAACTGACCCCTTATGACAGTCAGATTTCTTACAGCAACGCAGAGAAAATGCAAAATATGCACTACGGTGAAAGCCAGTACATCGCGCCTTGGGTGCTGCTTGCCGAAGAGGCCGGTCAGCTTGTCCTGACCGATGCGCAGCGCAGCACAATGGTCAATACGCTGGTATCTGCCCAGGGTGAAAACGGTCTCTTTTATTCCATCTGGGGGACAGAAAAATACGACGACGTTGATACTACCGGCACGGCACTGGCTGCACTGGCACGGCTTTATGATACCGACACGGTGGCAAAGGATTTTGCCGACCGCGCCATCGAGGGGCTGAGCCGCGCGCAGGGTGAAAACGGTTCGTTCGGCAACATCAATTCCGACGCCATGGTGATCTGCGGCCTGGCTGCGATGGGCATTTCCCCGTCCGCTGATTCCCGTTTTGTAAAGTCCGGCGGCAGCCTTGCCGATGCGGTTTTGCTTTACCGAAACGATAACGGTGACGGATTTACCACAAGCTATGTTTCCGGTACCCAGGGCGAAAAGGCAAAGGCTCTTGCAACAGAGCAGGGATTCCGTGCTTTAATCGTGCTGGAACAGATGAAAAAGAGTGATGCATTTAACGTATACAGCCAAAAGATACAGGGTGAAACCGTTGTAAAGACTGAACGAAAGCAGTATACGGCTTCCGCTGCCGGCAAGGCGGAGGAAGAGACCGCAGAGGGCGGCGATACTTCGCAGGGTTCGGCAGAGAGCGATACCGTGACGGTCAGCCTGAAGGTTTTGGCGGAGAATAATGCATCCTGGCTCTCGACAAATGTAACCGCAAAAAAAGGAGACAGTGCGGCAAGCGTGATCAAAAAAGGCCTGGACAGCGCCAACATGAGCGCCGTCGGATTAGAGAGCGGCTATATTCAGTCGGTGACCTACCAGGGAAAGACGCTTTCTCAGCTTGATCGCGGGGCAAACTCCGGCTGGCTCTATCAGGTAAACGGAAAAGCGCCGGCGGTCGGCATTTTGGATTACAAGGTGCAGGACGGCGATACAATCACGCTTTACTATACCGCGGACTATACAAAAGAAGAGGACACAAAGACGTGGAGCGGCAGCGGCGGCAGCAACCGCGGCAACACCGTGAAAAACGGCGGCCAGACCGTATCTGCTGATACGCAGCAGGGACAGGATGCGTTAAGTGACAATAACCGTACTTTCCTTGACGTTGACGCCAATGTGTGGTACTTTGATATGGTACAGTATGTTTGCCGTGCAAAGCTGATGCAGGGTATCTCAGCAGACCGGTTTGCACCGGAGGACGCGATGACCCGTGCGATGTTTGTTACGGTGCTCTATCGGATGGACGGTGCGGCAAAGACCGACGTATCGCCGGTGTTTGAGGACGTCGGGGCGGATACCTGGTACACATCGGCAGTGGCCTGGGCAAAAGAAAATGGCATTGTAAACGGTGTGACAGACACACTGTTTGCGCCGGAGGAAAATGTCACGCGCGAGCAGATGGCAATGATTCTGATGCGTTATGTCTTCGCAAAGGGTTTTGACACCGGCGCGGTAAAGGAGACAGAGGCAGTTTCCTATCAGGACAGCGCAGAGATTGCAGAGGATGCAAAGGAAGCGGTTTCCTCTGCCGCAAAATATGGATTGATGTCCGGAAACCCGGACGGCACATTCTGTCCCAAGGCAACGGCAACCCGTGCCGAGGCAGCGGCCATTTTGATGCGTGTGCATCAGAACTGGATTGCAAAATAGATCAAGCAGCATAGGAGTCAATGACAATGAGGGATTTTCAATCAGCAGCCGCGGCCGGCGCGGCGATTGCCGTCGGTGCGGCCGCCTATCTTTCCTGCAGCAATCAAATTGTGGGGGCATTTCTGTTTTCAGTGGCACTGTTTACCATATGTGTGCTGAACCTGAACCTCTACACCGGAAAGGTCGGCTATTTCTTTGAGACAACCGAAAAGGGAGCCATCGCCGTGACATGGCTGGGCAACCTGACGGGCGGCGTGATTGCGTCCTTGCTGCTGCGTCTTGCAAAGCCGGAACTGACGGAGAAGGTTTCGCTGCTGATCCAGGGAAAGATGGGTCAAAATCCCCTGCAAACCGCAATTTTGGCAATGTTTTGCGGCGTGATGATGTATATTGCAATCCATAACTACCGGTATCATAAAAGCGATATCCATCGGGTTTTGGGCATCGTGCTTTGTATTATGGCATTCATTATCTGCGGTTTTGAGCATAGCATTGCCGACATGTGCTATTTTGCCTTATATGTGCATTCATGGGCGACGCTTGGTTATGCCGCCGTCTATATTCTGCTGGTTACTCTCTTTAACGGCGTCGGGGCAACCCTTTACCGGCTGCTGACAAGAGGAAACATGTAGAAAGTGATTGTTTGAATCATACGAAATGAGGACTGTTTTTTCGCAAAAACAGTCCTTTTTTTGTAAAATGGGTTATGTTATAATGTTCTCATAAACGTATCCAAGGAATTTTTGCCTGCTATGCGGCAAGGAGGAGAATTGTAATGAAAATTTTAAATTTTGGATCCTGTAATATCGATTATGTCTATCGCCTGCATCATATTGCTGCGCCGGGCGAGACGCAGCAAAGCAATGATCTGCAAACGTTTGCCGGCGGAAAAGGACTGAATCAGTCGGTGGCAATCGCAAAGGCCGGCGGCAAGGTCTGCCATGCAGGGTGTATCGGCACGGACGGCGAAATGCTTCTTCAGACCATGCAGGAAAACGCGGTGGATACCTCCCTGATGCAGCAAATGGCGCAAAAAAACGGACATGCGATGATTCAGGTCAGTGAAACGGGCGAAAATGCGATTGTCGTCTATCCGGGAACCAACGCAATGATCCGGGAGGATTATGTGGACGCCGTCCTCTCGCACTTTTCAAAGGGAGATATCCTGGTATTGCAAAACGAGATTAACTGCCTGTCTTATATCCTGACATGCGCCCATCAAAAGGGAATGACGATCATCTTAAATCCTTCTCCGATTCAGGATGCACTGCGAAATCTGGACTTTCATAAAATATCTTATATGGTGCTGAACGAAATCGAGGCGGTAGCACTGTTTGGGGGCGATGACGCACAAAGCAGTGCGGCGATTGCGGCAGAGCAATACCCAAACCTGCGTATCGTACTGACCCTGGGCAAAAACGGCTCCGTCTATCGGGACGGCGGTTTGGTTTGGCACCAAAATGCTTTTCGGGTCAAGGCGGTTGATACCACAGCGGCCGGCGATACCTTTATGGGCTATTTTGTGGCCGGTCTGGCAAAAGGGCAGCCGATTCCCGAAATATTAAGGCTTGCCTCTGCGGCGGCCGCAATGGCGGTGTCCAAGGAGGGCGCAGCGCCCTCCATCCCCTATTTCCGTGATGTGGAATGTGCGATTGATACGATGGAGGAAGCAGCGGTGCGTGTTGATGACATCGCGGTGATGCGCAAAAAGCTGGAACAATACGTTGGCGATCACTTAAAGGACGTTACACTCAAAGGCCTGGCAAAGCATTTTAATTATTCCTATTTCTCCGCGCCCGGCCTGATTAAAAAGTGCACCGGTCTTGGCTTTACCCCGTATGTCCAGTCGGTCAGAATGGCGCGCGCGGCCAAGCTCCTGCGGGAGAGCAATCTCCCGGTCTCGAAAATTATTGAGCAGGTCGGCTATCAAAACGACAGCTTTTTTCGCCGAAAATTTAAGGAGGCGTACGGAAAGACGCCGGTGCAGTACCGCCAAAAGCCTTAACGCGGTGCAAAAATGGCAGCATAGAACGGAAAAATTTTTAAAAACTGTATAGTTTTTGTACTTCATGGAAATCCTAACCGAAAGAAGTTGTATGCAGCTTTTTTTGGAGAGGGTGACCATAGTGGGGCAAAAAACAAAGATTACGGCAAAACTTGCCGAAAGTCGTCGCTACATCGAAAAACGATTCTGTGCGGAACAAAACTTTGATTTTGTAATCCGCGATTTTAAGGTGCGTTTTGAAGATGGATATGCAGACGGCTTTTTAATTTTTTATGACGGAATGACGGATAAAACCTTTATCAACCGTGATATCATGCGCAGCCTGCTGCAAAGCGGTGTGCCGGAACCGCTTTCCGCGCCGCGCCGCGAAACCATTTTTGAAAAAATGACGCCGTTTGGCCCCTTAACCATTGATGAGGATTTTGAGTCCGCGATCACCGATACCGCCTTTGGGCACTGTCTGATTTTTGTCGATGGCTGCGACTGTGCCTTTGCGGCGGATGTCAAGGATTGGGGCGGTCGTGATGTGGGACAGCCGATCTTAGAATCCAGTCTTTCCGGTCCGCAGGAGGCCTTTAACGAAGTCATCATGACCAATCTTGCGCTGATCCGCAAAATACTGAAAACCCCGGATCTGATTGCAGAGAAGGTGGATGTCGGCAAGGAAAGCCAAACCCCGTGCGGCATTTTATATCTGCATGGCGTGACAAACCAAAAACTTGTGGATGAGGTACGCCGCAGACTGTGTAACATTGATGTTTCTTATATCTTCTCCACCGGGGATATTGAGATGCTGATGGAGGAGGACACCTTTTTCCCGGTGACGCACACCTTAAAGACCGAGCGCCCGGATCGTGCCGCCGCCATGCTGGCGGAGGGCAAGGTGGTTGTCATCGTTCAAGGCAGCCCGTTTGCGCTGGTTTTTCCGACTACGGCAACCGATCTGATCGAGGCGTCCGAGGATCATTATGTGCGCGTGACAGAGGCCAACTACATGCGGCTGGTTCGCCTGATGGGAATGTTTTTTGCGGTGTTTCTGCCGGGTCTGTTTGTGGCGGTGCTGCTCTATCACCATGAACTGCTGCCGACCGATTTGCTGATTGCCATTGAGGCAAGCCGCGAGCCGGTACCGTTTCCTCTGGTTGCAGAACTGATTTTAATGGTGCTGGCCTTTGAACTGATTAAAGAGGCGTCTGTGCGCGTACCCAGCCCGGTCGGCTCGACCTTGGGGATCATCGGCGGCCTGATTTTGGGCCAGGCCGCCGTTGAGGCCAATATTGTCAGTCCGCTTTTGATTATTATTGTCTCGATTGCCGGACTCGGCATTTTTGCAACGCCGTCCGTCAGTTTGTCGCGTTCCCTGTCGCTGATGCAGTTTTTTTATATTATTCTCGGTGCGGCGGCCGGACTTTTGGGAATTGTCTGCGCATTTTTTATCAGCACCGGCATTTTAGCGGCCTCCGAGACCTACGG
>CAVGTH010000002.1:34242-53426 GCA_963632045.1 Roseburia faecis
GACCTACGGCGTTCCGTTCCTGTCGCCGATCAGTCCGAAGAACGGAGATTCCGCGTGGGAGAGCATCCTGATTCGTCCCATCTGGAAGAGGGAGCACCGTCCGCGGAATCTTAGGACGCAGGATCCTGCCCTGCAGCCGCATATCAGCCGTAAATGGACAAGGCACACGGAAGACGAATCCGATATGCCCTGTGATTGAAAAATCACAATCTTTTTGCATCGTTGTCCTCGCAAGGCGTTAGCCTTGCTTCGTCCGCCGAAAACAAAAATCTAATCATTTTTCTGCGCACAGGGTCGAAGAGTTTAAACAGAGCAAATTTTTGTAAAATACAAGGCAAAAGCGCAGTCAATACTGACGTATTGACGAGCATTTTAACGCAGTATTTTCACAAATTTGCCTGCTTAAACCATATTGGGTTCGTCTCCCGTGTGCCTGATAAGGAGGATCAATCATGAAAGAAAAGCGAAGGTATTTGGGAAAATGGGAACTTGGCTGCATGGTTTTTCATGCCTGCCTTTATAAAATGTTTACGGCCTATCCTGCGCAGTTTTTCAAAATCAGCGGCAGCGCTGCCGTCCTCACGGCACTGTATAGCGGCGCGGTCTTTTTAGCCGTTTTATTTCTGCTGCTGATACTGCTCCAAAAATTCGGGATTTTGTCCCGGCTGTTTGCGCGCGGCAGCGCGGCGCATGGCGCTGCGCGCTGCCTGCTTGCAGCCTATTGGCTTTTTGGACTGGTTTTTGCGCTGCGTTCTTTTTTGTACGTTTTACATCATATTTCCTATATGCGATCGCCGGATTGGTTTTTAATCCTGTTTTTTTTGATTGGCGCAGGAGTCACGGCGTTATGCGGTGCAAAGGCCGTTTACCGCATGCATTCTCTGATGGTACCGCTGATCGGTACGGCGGCCATTGTCATTGCCGTACTGGGGCTGAAATACGCCGAACCGCTTTACCTGGTGCCGATCCTTGGCAGCGGTGCCGCATCGGTATTCGGAGCGGGACTCTCCACACTTTTTTTATACAGTGACAGCGTTTTAATTTTGCAGCTGATTCCGCGCTGCCGCAAAGAGGTAAAGCCGGTGCGAACCATCATGATCGGAGCAAGCCTGGCGGTACTGTGCAACGTTGTGCTGGTGCTGCTTTCTGCCATGTCCTACCCGGCAGCCATGGAGCCCTATGTCTCGGTTCTTCTTTATCCGCTGACCAAGGCGGCTTACTTCGGAAAGTTCTGGTCCAGGCTGGACGCGCTGTATTTGCTTGTCTTTTTGGTCTCCGGCTTTCTTTACGGGTCGATGGCGCTGCATTTGTTTCTCCTGGCCGTGGGCGAAAGAAAGGGAAGCTTTTTCGGAAAACGGCTGGCCGCCGGTATGCTTTGCCTTGTAATCGGCATGCAGCTTACCGGTTGCTATGACGGAAGAGAGGTCGAGGAGAGCGCCTATGTGATTGCGCTGGGTGTGGATTTAGACGACGCGGCAAATCGGCGCTATACGTTTCAGTTTTCCAATCCGCTGGAGTTGGGAGGCAGCCGGGATTTAGAGAGCGGAAACGGTGAAGAGGAAGATGCAGATGCAGCCGGAGAAAATCAGACGGTCAGCAATATTACCATTGCTGCCGAGGATTTTTATATGGCGCAGGGAAAGCTGAAAAGCTATCTCAGCAAGATGCCGGAGCTTTCCCACTTGAAGGTAATTGCCTTTTCCAAACAGGCGGCACGGGCAGGAATTTTGGATCAGGCAACCCTGCTCTATCAGAATGCGCAGGTGCGTTCCAGCGTCAATGTATGTTTGGTGGATTCGGCACAGGAATTTTTAAATCAGGTAAACCCCAACCTGGAGGAAAGCACCGCGCGGTATTATGAACTGTTATTTCAAAACCGTAATACCCCTTATGCGCCGGTGACCGAACTGCGCGAATTTGTAGCAAGAGCCGCAGACGATGCCTGGGATCCTGTTTTGCCGATTGCGGATCATGAAAAGCTGGAGGGAATGGGAATTTTTAAAGACGGCACCCTGGTTTTGGAAATGGATGCGGAGTCGGCCATGCTCTACAAGCTGTTGTCGGGCGAGGCCAGAGAGGTGACGGTGCACGCCGGGAATACCACCTACTTTATGACCGGAAAGCACCGCATGCGAATCCGTGCAGACATGGGCGCCACACCTCCCAAAATTGCGGTAAAAAGCCGCGTCCGCGCCTATCCGGCAGATGGCGGTAACCGCAGCGACGCGGCGCATCTTTCCGCGGAACTGGAAGAAAAAATGACGGAATTTTTAAAGGATACCCTGCGCAGCGGTTCGGACGTGCTGGGAATCGGTGCGCAGCTGAGGACTGCATTTCGGACGCAGGATCAGTGGAAGGCTTTTTCCTGGCGCGAAAAACAGACAGAGTTTGACATATTCAGTCAAACAACGATACAATACGAGATAATGGAGTAAAATTGGTAAAATCTCTCATTTCATTTACAAATAATGGTTGACAAATCCTGGAAGTTCATGTATAATACCGTCATAAGATATCTTTATCTCTTATATTTTATGTTTGGGTGGTGGATTATATCGTGTCAAAGGGAATTATCAGACAAATCGATGAATTGGGGAGAATTGTACTCCCGAAGGAAATGCGTAAGTCGCTGGATATTGATTCCAAAGACCCGCTTGAAATCATTATGATGGAAAACGGTTTTATGATTAAAAAATGTCCGGTGGATTGCGCGCTTTGCGGCAGTACCGAGGATCTTGTAGACTATGAGGTCGCCGTGGGTTCGGATCGCAAAGAGGTGAAAAAGGTTTGCGCATCCTGTCTTAAAAATTTGGCACAGATTGCAAATCAAAACGAGACAACAACAGGGCTTTAAAAAACGCTGCCGCATTTGGCAGCGTTTTTTGATTTCTAATGGATTGACAAGCATTGAGCGCAGTTTGAGCAAAATTCCACCCCTTAAAATCGGGTTCGGATTTAAGAGTGGTGGTATCCGCCGTTTTGAGAGTGCGGCGTTTTTTTCGCATTGTTTGGCGAATCTCCCTGTGATAGGGGCTTATTTCCGGCAGCATTCTTTTTTCCGCCGCGATGCCGGCGCCGGCGTCGGGATTTTTGTTCTCCCGTATCCTTGCGGTCGGCTTGTGCATCGGATGAAGATGGCTTTTCTTTATGTTCCTTTTCCGCAGATGTGGCCTTTTGCGGTGTTTCCTCCGGGATGCCGGGTTTTCCGTCGGTCTCTGCGTCCTCTTGCTTTGCAGAAGGTTTTCCGCGTTTTGACAACGGCTGAAATTCACCGAGCTTATAGTTTTCAAATTTAACAATGTCCCCATTGTCGTCCAAAAACTTTACCCGTACCTGACCCTTTAAGGTCGCAGTGTCTGCGACGGTTCCGATGCCGTCCGGGGTGCTGACTTTTTCCCCTCTGCGCGGCATTTTTTTCAGCATATCGTCATAGACATTCTGCTCGTATTGCAGGCAGCACATCAGCCGTCCGCACACACCGGAAATCTTGGTGGGGTTTAAGGACAGACCCTGTTCTTTTGCCATCTTGATGGAGACGGGATGAAAGTCGTTTAAAAAGCCGCTGCAGCAGAGATAACGGCCGCAAATGCCGTAGCTGCCAAGCTGCCGTGCCTCGTCGCGCACGCCAATCTGGCGCAGTTCGATGCGCGTCCGAAAGATTCCGGCCAGTGACTTTACCAATTCGCGAAAATCCACCCGGCCGTCCGCGGTAAAGTAGAACAGAAGCTTGCTGCGGTCAAAGGTGTATTCCGCATCGACCAGTTTCATGTCCAGATGATGCTCTGCAATCTTTTCCACGGTGATGGTAAAGGCCTCTTTTTCCTTTTCTTTATTTTCTTCTGCCTGCCGAAAATCTGCCTCTGTCGCAATGCGGATAATGGGCTTGAGCGGCGGAATAATTTCCTCCTCCGCAACCATTTTATTGGCAATCACGACCTTGCCCATTTCGACGCCGCGCGCGGTCTCTACCAGAACGTGGTCGCCGATCGCGGCAGTGCGGTCGATGGGATCAAAGTAATAGGTCTTTCCGGCACCGTTAAATTTAACTCCTAGAATTTCTACCATGGATTTCCTCCCAGTATTCCACTGCCATGCAGAGCACGGCGGCAGAGTAATTTGCATTTTGTTCGATCATTTTTTGATAATCCAGCGTGATTTCACACAGGCGCAGCGCTGAACGGCTTCGGAGCCGCGCACAAAAATCAGTAAGCGCCGCGGTCTGATCGGTATTCACGATGCCGGTGTGCCGCGGATTCAGCTTATAGAGCATCGCGTCCCTGAAAAAGGATAGCACAACACCTAAGATAAAAGAAACATCGGCACGGTTCTTCTTTAAAAACCGAACCCAGTCATACATATCCCGATAAGTTCCGTCGCTGAGTGCGGCAATCAGACGGATGCTTTCCTTGCGCATGGTTAAGGCGCTGTCGTCTTCAAAAAGCGCGAGTGCCCGGCCAATGGATCCGCCGCTCAAAATGGCACATTGCTGCGCCGCCTCCGGTGCGGCCTGTCTTTGGCGGATCAGGTAATCCTGAACCTGTGCCGCAGAGAGCGGCTGCAGACGGAGGATCGGGGATCGGGATCGGATGGTCGGCAAAAACGCGTTGGCGTTTTCCGCCAGCAAAAGAATCACGCAGTAATCCGGCGGCTCCTCAAAAACCTTAAGCAGGCTATTCTGCGCCGCTGCCTGCATGGTGTCCGCGTAGGGCAGGATATAAACCTTGTGCGGTGCGCGGTAGGGACGGATATAAATATCCCGTTTCATGGTGCGTATCGTATCGACCAATACGGGCGTTTCGCGTTTGCCGGTATCGTAAAGCAGGTTTGTAACAATCGTAAAATCCGGGTGCGTATGCGGATCGTCCGTCTCCAAAAGAGCCGCGGCAAACGCCGTCGCGGTCGTCATTCGTCCGGTGCCGCTCGCCCCCTCTAAAATATAGGCGTGTCCGATATGTCCGGAGTGAAGCGAATGGCGAAGCTGCGAGACAACTGTTTCGTTGCCGATTATCGTATCCAGCGGCATGGGCGCTCCCTCCTTTTTCTTTATTTCATAACGGTGATTTCTGATGTATCGGTTTCGGTCTGTAAAAATGCCAGTGTTTCCTCGTTAATATACTGTCCCGGAACGGTAAGCGCCGCGCCGGGCGGACAAACCGAGACAATCTGCGCCGCAGTTCTGCCAAGCGCAGCCGTAAGCGGCAGGGTTTCCTTTTGTGCCATAAAGGCCGCGCGCGGTGTGCAGCACATCTTCGGCATCGGCAGCGGACGGAGCGGCTGCTCTTTCGGTTTTTCTGCTGCCGCGTCAAGTTCTGTCAATGCGTGCTGCAGTGCGGCGATATCCTCCGCGGTGTCGGCGACGGTAAGGACGCATACCACCGTATTAAAATCCGCCATTTCCGGATAAATGCCATAGCGCTGTTTCAAAAGGGCGGCGGCCTCCGTACCGGAATATACGCTGCGCCGAAAATCAATCACCAATCGCATGGGATCCTGGGCGCATTGCAGTGTATCGGCGTCGGCAAAGTCTAGCGTGCCGCGCGCACGGATTGCCTGTTTCAGACGTTCAATCGCCCGAAGCTGCGGCACCGGAGAAGTCTTTTGCATGGTGAAAATCGCCTCTTCCATAGAACTCATAAGAAGATAGGAGGGACTTGTCGTCTGCAAAAGATAAAGCGCGTCAGACACTGTCTTTGGCGCAATGGAAGAATCTTTTCCAAGGTGGAGCAGTGAGCATTGACCGAGTGCCGGCAGCGTTTTATGTGCGCTTTGTATCACCAAATCGGCGCCCTGGCTGAGCGCGGATGGCGGAAACGCCGAATCAAAACAAAAATGTGCGCCGTGCGCCTCGTCCACAATTAAAATCTTCTCATGTTGATGCAGCAAATCAGCGATTTCGGACAGAGGCGTGCAGATGCCGTAGTAGGTGGGGCTAACCAGCAGCATACCGGCAACGTCCGGGTGTTCACGCAGTGCCTGCGATATCTGATCTCTAAAAAAACCGGTGTAAAGACCGCGCGTCCGGTCAAATACAGGGGACAAAAAGACCGGGGTCACGCCGGCGAGAATCAGGGCAGAGACCACGGATTTGTGACAGGTGCGGTCAAGCAACAGGGCCTGTCCCTCTTTGCAGGACGCCAGAACGGCGGCCTCAAGACCTAAGGTAGAGCCGTTGGTCAGATAAAAAGTATGCCCTGCGCCAAACGCCTTTGCGGCGTTTTCCTGCGCCTCTTTTAAGATGCCGGACGGATGCTGCAAATCGTCCGTTTCGTCAAATTCTGTCACATCGAGTGAAAAAGCGTCCCTTGCCCACGCCGCATCGAGACCCCGGCCGCCCTTGTGACCGGGGATATGAAAGCGAATGCGGTCCTTTTGAGAAAATGCTTTTAAAGCGTGGTAGAGTGACATGGATTAAAACCGAATGGCGTCACGGATATAGGGGATCAGATCCTCAATTTTAACGCGTTCCTGTTCCATACTGTCGCGGTGGCGGATCGTCACGCTGCCGTCCTCTTCCGAGTCAAAGTCGTAGGTGATACAAAATGGCGTGCCGATTTCGTCCTGACGGCGATAACGCTTGCCGATGCTGCCGGATTCATCAAATTCGCACATAAATTCAGCGGCCAGGCTCTGATAAACCTCTCTTGCCTTGTCGGACAGTTTCTTCGACAGCGGCAGAACGGCAGCCTTGATCGGCGCCAGTGCCGGATGAAAGTGCAGTACGGTGCGGACATCGTTCTTTTCCGGGTCGATGACCTCTTCGTCATAGGCCTCAACCAAAAATGCCAGAGTAACGCGGTCTGCGCCAAGCGACGGCTCAATGCAGTACGGAATATACTTTTCGCCGGATTCCGGGTCATTGTATTCCATCTTTTCGCCGCTGTGGTTGCTGTGCTGCTTTAAGTCAAAATCGGTGCGGTCTGCAATTCCCCAAAGCTCGCCCCAGCCAAACGGGAACATAAATTCGATGTCTGTCGTCGCGTTGCTGTAATGGGAAAGTTCCTCTTTCTCGTGATCGCGAAGCTTAATATTCTCTTCGCAAATACCGAGTGAGAGCAGAAAGTTCTTGCAATAGTCCTTCCAGTATGCAAACCATTCAAGGTCGGTGCCGGGCTTGCAGAAAAATTCCAGTTCCATCTGTTCAAACTCACGGGTGCGGAAGGTAAAGTTGCCGGGCGTGATCTCGTTACGGAAAGACTTTCCGATCTGACCGATGCCGAAAGGAATCTTCTTTCTGGAGGTACGCTGCACGTTTTTAAAGTTGACAAAGATACCCTGCGCGGTTTCCGGGCGGAGGAAGATCTCGTTCTTGCTGTCCTCGGTAACGCCCTGGAAGGTCTTAAACATCAGATTAAACTTTCGGATATCGGTAAAGTTATGCTTGCCGCAGTTGGGGCAGGGAATCTGATGTTCATTGATATAGTCTAACATTTTTTCATTCGACCAGCCGTCTGCGGTAACCCCGGCGGCGTCCTCAATCAGCTTATCCGCGCGGAAACGGGTCTTACACTCCTTACAATCCATCAAGGGATCTGAAAAGCCGCCGACATGGCCGGAGGCCACCCAGGTTTCCGGGTTCATTAAGATGGCGGCGTCCAGGCCGACATTGTACGGGCTCTCCTGGACAAATTTTTTCCACCATGCGCGTTTTACATTATTTTTAAATTCAACACCCAAGGGGCCGTAGTCCCAGGTATTAGCCAGTCCGCCGTAAATCTCGGATCCGGCATAAACAAAGCCGCGGCCTTTGCAAAGGGCAACAATTTTTTCCATGGTTTTTTCGGTATTTTTCATTGCATTCACCTTTCCTCAAAATGCAGCCGGCTTGCTGCATCTTGTTTAAAATGTTAGTCCCAACCGGCAAGTGCCGCAAAAAGACTATGATTCTTTATTATAATATAAAGATAAAAAAAATTCAAGTATTATTCCCAAACTGCGTAAAAAACCGTTCCTTTGGGCTATTTGTCCGCCGTTTTGCATAAAAATGAAGAAAGGAGGAAGAGACATGCTGAATATTATTTGGGGCGGAATGATTCTGATTTCCCTCGTCATAGCGGTATTTACGGGTCATGTGGAGCAAACGGCGGCCGCTGCTGTTTCCGGCGCGGCGAGCGCGGTGGAGACCTGTTTTGCCTTGCTTGGGATTATGTGTCTTTGGACGGGACTTGCCAAAATCGGCGAACGCGCCGGGATGGTAAAAGCGATGGTGAAATTGCTGCATCCGCTGTTTGGACGGTTGTTTCCGCGGCTTAAAAAAGATTCGCCGGCGGAGGGCAGTATGATGATGAACGTGGCGGCCAACCTGTTTGGCATGGGCAATGCGGCAACGCCGCTCGGCATCAAGGCCATGCAGGATTTGCACCGGGAAAACCGCTGCCGCAGCACGGCGTCTAATGAGATGTGTCTGTTTGTGGTACTGAACACCGCATCGATTCAGCTCATACCGACAACCTTAATTTCTCTGCGCCAGACCTACGGCAGTGCGGCGCCCGGCGAGGTAATTGTGCCGATCTGGATTGTCAGTCTGTGTGCGCTGACCGTCGGACTGACGGCCGCAAAGCTGATGGAGAGGAGGCACCGCCTGTGATGCTGATTTCCATGTTTGCAGTGCCCGTACTGATTGCGGCATTTGTCGGCATCGGCGCGGTGCGCCGTGTGGGCGTTTATGATTGCTTTGTTGAGGGCGCCAAGGACGGTTTGCAGAGCATGGTGGGTATTGTCGCGCCGCTGGTCGGACTGATGGTTGCCATTCAGATGATTCGTGCCAGCGGTACGCTGGAACTGATCGAACGCGCCTTAGCGCCGGTACTGCATGCGATCGGACTCCCGGCGGATGTGCTGCCGCTGGCATTGCTGCGTCCCATCTCCGGCAGCGCGTCAACCGCCATTGTGACCGATATCTTTCAAAACCTGGGACCGGACTCTGCGGCAGGCAAAATTGCGTCCGTGATGATGGGCTCTACCGAGACAACGTTTTATACCGTTGCCGTCTACTTCGGTGCAGTGGGTATTAAAAATACAAGGCATACCATTGCGGCCGCTCTGCTGGCGGATTTTACCGGCATGACGATGGCGGTGCTGGTGACGCGCATCATGCTATGCTAGATGAAATACAAAAGGGATGTAAAAATGCGCGTAATAATGCGCATTTTTACATCCCTTTGCGACTATTTTACGTTGTATAACACTTCGTCTAAGGCACGCTTTGGCACCTTCATGTTATTGTTTTCGTCCGGGTAATACCGGACGTTTCCCTGTTCCATGGGGACAGCGATGCTTTCCTGTGCCGGGTAGCCGAGTGCGACCATATCAAGCACAACCAGCGTATCCGGAAGCTGAAACAGTTCGGCAAGCCGCTTGCGGTTTAAGGCGCCCAGCCAGCAGGAGCCAAGACCGTAGCCCAGCGCAGCAAGCGTAATTGCCATGCCGGCAGCGCCGGTTTCTACGCCGAAATTGTCACTGTTTTTGATACTGCGATCGCCTAAGATGGCGATGTATGCCGTCGGGCGTTCATCGGGCGCCGGCGTGCCGTCTTTCAGATAACCGGCCCATTTGGTGCAGGTAAAGACGTTGTATAATAACTCCGGCTCGTGCACAATGGCAAATTTCAGCGGCTGAACATTCGCCGGGTACGGCGCCAGCCGCGCGCAGTCCGCAAGCGCGGTCAAAACCTCACGCGGGACAGGTTTTTGCTGAAATTTTCGGATGCTGCGCCTCTCTTTCAGGGCTGTTAAAAGATCCATAGGACAACCTCCTTTTTTTCGCAAAAAACGGGCGGAATCACGACCGCCCGTTTTGATGATGAACAATTAGTCAGCGATTGCTGCCTGTGCAGCTGCAAGTCTCGCAATCGGAACACGATACGGCGAGCAGGAAACATAGTCAAGACCGATCTTGTGGCAGAATTCCACGCTGGTCGGGTCACCGCCGTGCTCACCGCAGATACCGCAGTGAATGTCGGGGCGAACGCTCTTGCCGAGTTTGATTGCAGTTTCCATCAGCTTGCCGACACCGGTCTGGTCAAGCTTTGCAAACGGATCGTTCTCAAAGATTTTTGCATCATAGTAAGCATCCAGGAACTTACCGGCATCATCGCGGGAGAAGCCGTAAGTCATCTGGGTCAGGTCGTTGGTACCGAAGCAGAAGAACTCAGCGTCCTTTGCGATAGCGTCTGCGGTCAGTGCAGCACGCGGAATCTCGATCATGGTACCAACCTCATACTTCAGGTCGATGCCGGCAGCCTTGATTTCCTCGTCCGCGGTCTCTACCACAAACTTCTTTACGTAGCGCAGCTCTTTCTCATCGCCGATCAAAGGAATCATGATCTCCGGCTCTACGTTCCAGTCCGGATGTGCCTTCTTCACGTTGATGGCCGCGCGGATAACAGCCTTGGTCTGCATCTTTGCGATTTCCGGATAGGTGACAGCCAGACGGCAGCCGCGGTGACCCATCATCGGGTTGAACTCGTGCAGCGAGTCGATCATATTCTTGATCTCTTCTACGGTCTTACCCTTGGTTGCAGCCAGCGCTTCGATGTCAGCCTCATCGGTCGGTACAAATTCATGCAGAGGCGGATCCAAGAAACGGATGGTAACAGGGTTGCCTTCCAGTGCTTCGTAAAGCTTTTCAAAGTCACCCTGCTGCATCGGCAGAATCTTGTCAAGAGCCGCTTCTCTCTCTTCTACGGTATCCGAGCAGATCATTTCACGGAATGCGTCAATACGGTTGCCCTCAAAGAACATGTGTTCTGTCCGGCAAAGACCGATACCCTCAGCGCCGAGCTCTCTGGCCTTCTTTGCGTCAGCCGGCGTATCTGCGTTGGTTCTTACTTTCAGCTTTCTGTACTTGTCGGCCCAGCCCATAATTCTGCCGAAGTCGCCGCTGATCTGCGCGTCTACGGTCGGGATAATACCGTCATAGATATTACCGGTGGAACCGTCAAGAGAAATTTCGTCACCCTCTACATAGGTCTTGCCTGCCAGGGTGAACTTCTTGTTTTCTTCATCCATTGCGATGTCGCCGCAGCCGGATACACAGCAGGTACCCATACCGCGTGCAACAACGGCAGCGTGCGAGGTCATACCGCCGCGCACGGTCAGAATACCCTGCGAAGCCTTCATGCCCTCGATATCCTCCGGCGAGGTCTCCAGACGAACCAGAACAACCTTCTTGCCGGCCTCATTCCAAGCCTTTGCGTCCTCAGCGGTGAATACGATCTGACCGCAAGCAGCACCCGGAGATGCGCCCAGTGCCTTAGCAATCGGCGCTGCAGCCTTTAGTGCCTTTGCGTCAAACTGCGGATGCAGCAGCGTGTCGAGGTTTCTCGGATCGATCATGGCAACTGCCTTTTTCTCGTCGATCATGCCCTCGTCAACCAGGTCGCAGGCAATCTTTAATGCAGCCTGTGCGGTTCTCTTACCGTTTCTGGTCTGCAGCATGTAAAGCTTCTCGTTCTCAACGGTAAACTCCATGTCCTGCATGTCTCTGTAATGATCTTCCAGCGTTTTGCAAACCTGCTCAAACTGTTTAAATGCAGCCGGGAACTTCTCGGCCATCTGTGCGATCGGCATCGGCGTACGTACGCCGGCAACAACATCCTCGCCCTGTGCGTTGGTCAAAAATTCGCCCATCAGCTTCTTTTCGCCGGTTGCAGGGTCTCTGGTGAAGGCAACACCGGTACCGCAGTCGTCGCCCATGTTACCGAATGCCATCATCTGTACGTTAACGGCAGTACCCCAGGAATAAGGGATGTCGTTGTCGCGGCGGTATACGTTTGCTCTGGGGTTATCCCAGGAACGGAATACGGCCTTGATGGCACCCATCAGCTGTTCCTTCGGGTCGGTCGGGAAGTCCTCGCCGATCTTTTCTTTGTATTCTGCCTTAAACTGTCCGGCAAGCTCTTTCAAGTCGTCCGCGGTCAGTTCAACGTCCTGCGTAACGCCTCTTTTTGCCTTCATTTCGTCGATGAGCTGTTCAAAGTATTTTTTGCCGACCTCCATAACAACGTCGGAATACATCTGGATAAATCTGCGGTAGCAGTCCCAAGCCCAGCGATCGTTGCCGGATTTCTTTGCGATTGCGTTGACAACGTCCTCATTTAAACCGAGGTTTAAGATGGTGTCCATCATACCCGGCATGGATGCTCTTGCGCCGCTGCGGACAGAAACCAAAAGCGGATTCTCCATATCGCCGAACTTCTTGCCGCAGATTTCTTCCATCTTGACGATGTTTGCCATGATTTCAGCCTGGATATCATCGTTGATCTTTCTGCCGTCCTCATAGTACTGGGTGCAGGCCTCGGTCGAAACGGTGAATCCCTGCGGAACAGGAAGACCCATCTTGGTCATCTCGGCAAGGTTGGCACCTTTACCGCCGAGAAGCTCTCTCATTGTTGCGTCACCTTCGCTAAAAAGGTATACATACTTTTTTGCCATTCGTGTTACCTCCATGTATATAAAGTTGATTTTTTACGTTGGTTTTACTGATTTTGTTTTCGTAGATCGGATTGCCGCAGGGAAGAAAAAAACTCCCGCAGCAGCGCAGCGCATTCATCCTCCATAATGCCGCAGTAGCATTCCGCTTTGTGCATCAGTGCAGGGTGTGACAAAAGCGCCGCATTGGAGACGGCAAAGCCGCCTTTTGGATCATAGGCGCCAAAGTAGACGCGGCGCAGCTTTGCCTGTGCAATCGCACCGCAGCACATGGCACACGGCTCTAAGGTCACGTAAAGGTCACAGTCTGACAGATACCGGGTTTTAAGAACCCGGCTGGCCGATTGAATCGCCAGGACTTCCGCATGGCAGAGCGCATCTTGGTTTGCCATCTGCAGATTATGGGCGCGGGCAATGATTTTTTGATCTTTCACAATCACTGCACCGACCGGAATCTCTCCGGCTATGTAGGCGCACCGTGCTTCGTCCAGGGCGGCACGCATAAACGGATTTGTCATGACCGGCCTCCTGCTTTGGGTTTGAACGCGACAAAATCCCGTCCGCTTGCAGACAGGGATTTCGGTTTCATCTTATTTTTGGATAAAGGAATCCAATTCTTTCAGCAGCTGATCGCAGTCGTCGCTGTGTGCTTCCACTTTGATCGGCTTGGTCAGATCCAGACTGAAAATGCCCATAATGGATTTTGCGTCAACAACGTATCTTCCGGATGTCAAATCGATTTCAAAATCGTACTTGGTTACCACATTGACAAAGGCCTTCACGTCATTGATCGAGCTCAAAAGCACTGTGAATTCTTTCATTTTCATACAACCTCCTAAAATTTTTTTCATTTCTTCTCTTAAATTATATAATTTTTTCTTGCATTAGTCAATGAGAAATTATATAATTATTCCATAATTTTATTTTCCGGCATTTATGCAAAATGGATAATACCGGATTTTTCCTGCCAAAAACGCCGTAAAAACGGCAGTTTTTGCGCGGGAGACAACAAAAACGAGGATGTGAAAAAAATTACTGTAAAGCTGATAACTTTGGGCTGTAAAACCAATTTATACGAGAGTGAGGCCATGTCCGCCCTGTTTTCGGAGGCGGGCTATACCGTCGTCTCCGGCAAAGAGCCCGCCGATATCTATGTCATTAACACCTGTACCGTGACCGGCACCGGCGCGCAGAAGAGCCGGCAGCAGATCCGCCGCGCCCGGCGTGAGAATCCGAACGCGATTGTCGCGGTCTGCGGCTGCCTTGCACAGACCGAGTCCGAGACCCTGCGCCGGGAGACCGGTGCGGATCTTTTGGTCGGCAACCGGCAGCGCAGCCGGATTGTGGAACTGACAGAGCGCGCCATCCGCGGAGAGAAGGGCGATTATGTCGATGATATCCGCAAGGAGACTGCGTATGAGGAACTGGGGATCACTCACAGTCAAAGCAGGGTACGCGCAAATTTAAAGATCGAGGACGGGTGCAGCAATTTTTGTGCCTATTGCATCATTCCCTACGCGAGGGGGCCGGTGCGGTCGCGGTCGCTGGAAAAGATCCGCCAGGAGGCACAGGCGCTGGGCGAGACCGGCTACGGCGAGGTGGTGCTGACCGGGATTCAGATCGGCGCGTACGGCCGTGACAAAAAGGACGGCACCGGGCTGATCGATGTGATTGAGGCGGTGCATGAGACGGACGGGATCAACCGGATTCGCCTGGGGTCGCTGGAACCGGTGATCGTGACCGAGGACTTTGTCCGCCGCGCCGCGAAACTGCCAAAGCTTTGTCCGCAGTTTCATATGTCGCTCCAGAGCGGCTGCGACGAGACGCTGCGCCGGATGCGGCGGCACTATGATACCGCAGAGTACCGCCGCGCCGCAGAGCGCCTGCGTAACCATTTTGCCGATGCCGCCATCACGACGGATTTGATGGTCGGCTTTGCCGGCGAAACGGAGGAGGAGTTTCAAAAATCCTACGATTTTTGCAAAGAGATGCAGTTTGCCAAGATGCATATTTTCCCGTATTCCATCCGAAAGGGGACGGCGGCGGCCGCGTTTCCCGATCAGGTGGCGGAAGAGGTCAAAACGCAGCGTGGCCTTGCAATGCGGAATCTGGCAGATCGTATGAAAGAAACATTTTGCCGTGCATACCTCGGCAAAACGCTTTCGGTGCTGACCGAGCAGATGCAGGGCGATGCCTGCCACGGAACCACGGCAAACTATATGGACGTTTCGGTACAGGGGGAGGAAAGACCCGGCCAAACGGTATTGGTTAGGGCTGAGGACTATCGGGACGGCCGTCTGATCGGCACGGTAATCAAAGAAAAATAGTAAAAAATAATTAAAAAATATATATTAAATTTCATTTTCAGGAGGAAATCAAAAATGAAACATCAGGTACTGGAAAACCCTGTAAAAAACCAGACATCATCCGATCTGTATCTTGCAGCGATCGCGTGTCTTACGGTGACGTTTTATCTTGCGGCAAACATCCTGGCCGTCAAGGCGATTATCGTGGGTGACCTTGTCTTGTTTGACGCAGGGACGATTACGTTTCCCTTTGCCTATATGCTTGGGGACACACTGACGGAAATCTGGGGCTTTAAAACGGCGCGGCGCGTCATTTGGATTACGTTTTTCTGTAACGCCCTGCTGATCGGCTTTACTTCGCTGGGGCTTCTGATTCCGGCACCGGATTATACGCCGGGCGTGGACGCGGCCTATGCGCAGATTTTCGGCTATGTGCCGCGGATTGTGGCGGCGTCGCTGATTGCCTTTTTGTTCGGCGAACTGTCCAACGCGTGGATGATGGAAAAAATCAAAGAAAAAACGGGAAGAAAACTGCTTTTTGTGCGTACCATCGGCAGCTCGGTGCTGGGCTATGTCTTTGACACGGCCATCTTTGTTTTGATCGCCTTTGGCGGCACGGCGCCGGCACGGGATTTAATGAGCATGATCGGGGTACAATATATTACAAAACTGGGCGTTGAGGCCATCGCGGGGACGCCGCTGGCCTATGCGCTGATTGCCTATCTCCGGCGGCGGCACGCACAGTCGGCTTTAGAATCAAGATAGAAAAGAGGGAGCGTATGAACTACGGATTTGTTAAGGTGGCCACTGCGGCGCCGGAGGTTCGGGTGGCGGATGTCACCTTTAACACAAAAAAGACCGTTGCCGCAATGCACGCGGCGGCAGAACACGGTGCGCGGCTGGTTGTTTTTCCGGAACTGGGATTGACCGCCTATACCTGCAGCGATTTGTTTTTTCAGTCGGCGCTGATCCAAAAAGCCAAGGAGGCAGTGCAGCAAATCGCCAAAGAAACCGAGAAGCTGGACTTATTGGCGGTGGTCGGCCTGCCGCTGGCGGTCGGGGACAAGCTTTATAATGCGGCCGCGTTTTTGCAGGGCGGCAGAATTTTGGGGTTTGCGACCAAAAAGTATCTGCCCAATTACAGTGAATTTTATGAGATGCGGCATTTTTCGGTGCTGGAAGAAAACACAACCGTCCGCATCGGCGGCGAGACGGTTCCCGTCGGCCCCCGGCTTATCTTTTGCTCAGAATACATGGAGGATTTTAAGGTTGCGGCGGAGATCTGCGAGGATCTATGGGCGCCGGAACCGCCGGGCGTTTCGCATGCCCTGTGCGGTGCCACCGTCCTGGTGAATCTGTCTGCCAGCAACGAAATCATCGGAAAGAGTGACTATCGCCGCACGCTGCTTCGGTCGCAGTCCTCCCGTGCGGTTTGCGCTTACCTTTATGCCGACGCCGGTCAGGGGGAATCCACGACTGATCTGGTCTTTAGCGGTCACAGTATGATCTATGAAAACGGAACGCTGCTCGGCGAGACAAAGCCGTTTAGCGAGCAGATTTTGTACGCGGATATCGATGCCTCGCGCGTGGTGCAGGAGCGCAGACGGCTCAGCACCTTCCGGCCGAAGGAGGATGACGGTTATTTAAAAATCCCGTTCGGCGGCAGGCGCGGCGAAACCACACTGGAGCGGCACTTTGATCCGCATCCCTTTGTGCCGTCGGAGGAGGAGGGACGCAGAAACCGGTGCGAAGAGATTTTTGCGATCCAGTACCACGGTTTGAAAAAGAGACTGATGCATATCGGCTTAAAAACGGTGACGGTCGGCATTTCCGGAGGACTTGACAGTACGCTTGCGCTCTTGGTTACCGCGCGTGCATTTGACAGTTTAAATCTGCCGCGCAGCGGCATTGTTGCGGTGACGATGCCGTGCTTTGGCACCACCGACCGCACCTATCAGAATGCCAAAAACCTGATCCTGGGGCTTGGCGCCACCTTGCGTGAGGTCAATATCAAAGCCGCCGTGCGGCAGCATCTTTCGGATATCGGCGCGGATGAGCGCGTGCATGACGTGACCTATGAGAACGCACAGGCGCGAGAGCGTACCCAGGTGCTGATGGATATCGCCAATCAGACGGGCGGAATTGTGGTCGGTACCGGTGATTTGTCAGAGCTTGCGCTCGGTTTTGCCACCTATAACGGAGACCATATGTCAATGTACGGCGTAAATGCCTCGGTGCCCAAAACGCTGGTGCGTCATCTGGTGCGCTATGTGGCGGACAGCAGCGAAGACGGCTTGAAGGCAACCCTGTACGATATCTTGGATACGCCGGTCAGCCCGGAACTTTTGCCGCCGGAGGAGGACGGCACCATCGCACAGCAGACAGAGGAAATCGTGGGTCCTTATGAACTGCATGACTTTTTCCTCTATTACATGCTGCGCTGGGGATTCTCGAAGGATAAAATCCTGCACCTGGCAAAGAATGCGTTTTCGGGCTGCTACGATACGCCGACGATTCAAAAATGGCTGGATATCTTCATGCGGCGGTTTTTCAGAAGTCAGTTTAAGCGCTCCTGTATGCCGGACGGGCCAAAGGTCGGCAGTGTTGCCCTGTCTCCGAGGGGCGATCTTCGGATGCCGAGCGATGCCGCCGAAGATATGATTCAATAACGGATACGAAAAAAGCACTTATTTTCAACGATGAAAATAAGTGCTTCTTGATTTCGGTTATTCATTTTTCGCCGCATGGCTTGGCATATCCGCACTTTCGTTGGCGGCTGTTTCCACCGCTGCGCTGTCGCAAAGCGGAATGATTTGATCATCCAATAGGAAGGCCTTTATTTTGGTTGCGCCTTTTATGTTTAGCCCGGTTGCGGCAATGTCAAAAGAAGTTTTTACGGTAACATCAAGCGGTATGGACTTGATATCCAAAAGCCGGTCTCCGTGATAGCTTGCCGCAAACAAAGAAGCCGGTTTGTAAAGATTTAAAACCGATATGTTGTCCGCGGTCAGCGTCAGCGATGGTTTGAGAATAAGCCAATGTTCCTCGTTTTTGTAGATCACTTTGCAGTCGTCATTGTCCGGTATGATGAAGTTTGCACGGTCGCCGGCCGGGTCGTGCAACGTTTCGTCAAACACATATTCGATAGCTACCGGCTCTGTAAACGTGGGCGTTTTGCTCACGGAAACGCCGACTTTTTCAGTACCTGTCATGCCTTTGCGAAATTGAAACTTTTTGCCGTTCATAAGATAGAGGTTGCTTGGCAAACCGTCATCTGACGAGGTGTTTCCGATGATCGTTGTCCCTTCCGAGATTTCAAGTTCTCTGCCATAATTGTTTTTCTTGTTCAGGCAAATTCCGCCGCCCAGCGGAGCGGTATTCTTTGTTATGGTTGCGCGGTTAAATATACACCATGTGGAGATGTAGTCAATGTAAACTCCGCCGCCCGATTGTCTTGCCGTGTTTTCCTCAATTTCACAGTTTCCGGAAACGGTGAAAGCATCTCCGCTTGCGGAAATTCCGCCGCCTAAGTTTGCGATATTTCTTTTGATATAAAATGGGTTATCGTATTTAATGATAGCAACGTATGTATCGCTTGCTGCCCGAATGCCGCCGCCTCCGCCTGCCGTACAGATATTATCGCTGACAGAACCGCCGCGCAAATTAAGCATAGCGCCCGATGCGATAAATATACCTCCGCCGTCAGAACCGGAGTTATTATTGCATATTTGCTGTCATACATGTCGGTAGACGGATTGCTTTTGTTGTTACCGTTTATATAGATGCCGCCGCCGTTGCCGGTAACAGTGTTATGGTGTATATCGGCGTTATATATTTTCGCATAAATATTGTTCGCAGCAAATTTCAGATAAATGCCGCCGCCGTGTGTGGCTTGGTTGTTGCTTAATGTAACATCGCGGAATTGTATCAAGCCGTCTGTTTCGGAAAAAATCGCGCCGCCCATACTGTTTTTCCCGCCTGTCGCGGTGTTGTGATCCGCTTTTATATTGCGGATTTCACCGCTTGTATTGCCTTTCAAATGTATGGCTCCGCCGTTTATAGCACTGTTGCCGTTCATTTCACCGCCGTAGGTGTCTATTTTGCCGTTTTCCACAGAGATTGCACCGCCCGAACCGTTCGGCGCTTTATTGTTATTTACCGATCCGCCGTACATCGTAAATGTGCCGCTGCTTACAAAAATACCGCCGCCGTTTGCACCCTCGGCTGTGTTGCCGGATATGCTGCCGCCGTACATCACAAACTGGCTGCCCGATCGGCAGTTTATCGCACCGAAACAGGTTGTGTCGTTCTCATACGCAACCTTTGCCGCGCCTTTTACGCCCGTAATTTTGCCGGTGTTTTTGCAGTCGCAAAGCACAAATTTTTGGTTTTCGCCGACACGGACAGCCGGATTCCCCGCATTGTCAATGGTGAGCGTATTGCCGTTAAG
>CAVGTH010000002.1:53436-61206 GCA_963632045.1 Roseburia faecis
AAGGTGCACGGTGGCGTTGGAAATATCGAATGTGCTTGGGATAGTAACATCGTTTTCTAAATATAAATATACCGTTTGGTTGGTATCAGCGCCTCCGGCGCCAACTGCGGTGTCGACGTCCCACGCCTGCCAGGTTACGGATTCCCCGTGATCCTCCGTGCAGTCACTTTTTCCGCAGATACGGTGGCTGTGGGGAGCGGGCGTTTCTCCTTCTGCATATACGAACGTTCCCAAAAGTGTCAAAATCAGTGCAAAAAATACCAATGATAATCGTTTCATGGTTATCCCTCCGTATCATTGTCAGACAGTTTAAAATCATATTTCATTTCCAGCATGGCAAACAATTTGTGCATTACCTCTGTGGAAATCGTCTTGATATCCAGTGCCGCAACAAATGCAAGCGCCTTTTCCTGTTCTTCTTCCGAAACCTTATAAACGCGCATTGCCGCCGTCAGAAAGCGGTTCAGCTTGCGTTCAAGCGGAAAATGTATGTCGCATTTTTTCGCCATATAGCTGCGCATAAGCCCCGATGTGCCGATTTCAATTTCATAAAAGTCGCATTCGTTATATCCGGGAAAGTTTTCGCCGAAGATCCGCTTTAATTCCGCTGTGGTTTGCAGATAGATATATTCCGCAATATCCGGCACGGTATAGGCTTCGATATAGATTTCTCTTAAACTTTCGTTCAACTCGGTGAGCGTAAGCTGGATTGCCGTTTCCACAGCATAGACATAGACCGACGGTAAACAGTTGCCGACAATTTTCTTTGCCACACCGAATTGCCCGATGAACATTGTTTTCACAAGGTCCATTAAAACGGCGTCCTTGGTCGGAAAAAAGTTTTGAAAGCTACCCCTTGAAATGCCCGCCTCTTTTGTAATCTGTGTAATGGTGGTGTTTTTGTGACCTTGTTCCAAAAATAAACGGACGCAGACGGCCAAGGCTTTATTTTTCGTTTCAATACTGTCTTTTCGCATAAAGCATACAGACCTCCTTTACAAACTAATACGCATACTAATTATAGCATGCGTATTTGCTTATGTCAACGGAAAACCCGCAAAATTTTAATATTAAATTCGCTGTGTGCAGATGTCCGCGTTCTGCTTTTACACGGTACTTTTTGACCTTTATTCTTGCGGCAGGATGCGGCGCGGATGATACGAATGCCCGTGACAGATCGCAATCGCCAGCGCGTCCGCCGTGTCGTCCGGCTTTGGCACCTTAGGCAGATTTAAAAGCAGCTTGACCATCTGCTGTACCTGCTTTTTTTCGGCGCGGCCATAACCGGCCACCGCCTGCTTGACCTGCAGCGGCGTGTACTCATAAATTCTGACATCGTGCTGCATGGCGGCAAGCAGCAGTACGCCGCGCGCCTGGGCAACGTTAATGGCCGTCTTTTGGTTACTGTTAAAAAACAGTTCCTCAATCGCCATAAAATCCGGCCGGAACCGTTCGATCAGTTCGGTCAGATCGTTGTAGATCGACTGAAACCGCGAGAACATCTCCATCGACGCGTCCGTGGTGATCGCGCCGTAATCCAGCACCCGAAACCGATTGTTCCGATACTCCAAAACCCCGTAGCCGACAATCGCAAATCCTGGGTCAATTCCCAAAATAATCATGGTTTTCCTCCAAACTTTCGTGCTATTTTTTTGTAAATTTCTATTGAAAAATGATAAACAGTGTTATATAATGATGCAATAAGATAAGCATACCACAGATTGGAGGAATTTACAATGGCAAAGGAAAAAGTTGTACTCGCTTATTCGGGCGGTCTGGATACTTCCATCATTATCCCCTGGCTGATCGAGAACTACGACTATGAGGTGATCGCGGTCTGCGGCGACGTTGGTCAGGGTAAGGAGACTGAGGGGCTGGAAGAGCGTGCAAAAGCCAGCGGCGCGTCAAAGCTCTATATCGAAGATCTGCGCGATGAATACGTTGAGGATTACATCATCCCGACCGTAAAGGCCGGCGCCGTTTATGAGGGCAAGTATCTTTTAGGAACTTCTCATGCACGGCCAATTATCGCAAAGCGCCTGGTTGAGATTGCCGAAAAAGAGGGCGCAGTTGCCATCTGTCACGGCGCAACCGGTAAGGGTAACGACCAGGTTCGCTTTGAGCTCACCATCAAGGCACTGGCACCGCACCTTAAAATTATTGCTCCCTGGAGAATCTGGGATATCAAATCCCGTGAGGACGCTGTGGATTATGCAGAAGCGCACGGTATTTCGATTCCGGTTACCAAAAAGGATCTGTACTCCAGAGACCGCAACATCTGGCACATCAGCCATGAGGGCATGGATCTTGAGGATCCGGCCAATGAGCCGCAGCTGGATTCCCTGTTAAAGCTCAGCGTATCGCCGGAGAAGGCACCGGACAGCCCGACCTATATTACCCTCGGATTTGAAAAGGGCGTTCCCGTTTCCTTAAACGGTGAAAAGCTGTCTGCCCGTGTCCTGGTTGAAAAACTGAACGAACTGGGCGGCAAGAACGGCATCGGGATTGCCGATATCGTAGAGGATCGTCTGGGCGGCATGAAGTCGAGAGGCGTATACGAAACGCCGGGCGGCACCATTTTGTATGCCGCATTGCAGGAACTGGAATATCTCTGCTTAGACCGTGACACCCAGGCCTTTAAGCGTGAGGCTGCCATTAAGTTCAGCGAACTGGTCTATGACGGAAAATGGTTTACTCCCTTGCGTGAGGCACTCTCCGCAATGGTTGATTCGATGGAAGAGACCGTTACCGGTGAAGTTCGCTTAAAGCTCTATAAGGGCAGTGTAACGCCGGCCGGTGCAAAATCGCCGTATTCTCTGTATAACGAGGATATTGCAAGCTTTGGTGACAGCCACGAGCTGTACAGCCATAAGGATGCGGAAGGCTTTATCAATCTGTTTGGTCTGCCGCTGAAGGTTCGGGCAATGATGAAACAAAAAAATCAGTAAAAGCAAATTCCGGCGGTGTAAAACGACTTTTACACCGCCATTCCTATTTTCATGATAAGGAGTTGACAAGATGGCAAAATTGTGGGGCGGCCGTTTTTCCAAGGCCACAGATACATTGGTGGATGATTTTAATTCCTCCATCCGCTTTGACGCACGCATGTACCGGCAGGACATTTTGGGCAGCCAGGCGCATGCCGAGATGCTGGGGCGGCAGGGTATTATTCCCAAGGCTGATGCGGAACTCATTGTAAAAACGTTAGGGGAGATCAGGCGCGATATCGAGGACGGCAAGGTCGAATTTATGATTGACGCCGAGGATATCCATATGAATATTGAAACCATCCTGATTTCCAGAATCGGCGATGTCGGCAAGCGCCTGCATACCGGCCGCAGCCGCAACGATCAGGTGGCGCTGGATATCCGCATGTATCTGCGCGACGAGGTGGACGCGGTTTCGAGGATGCTGGGATCGCTGCGGCATGTTATTTTGGATCTGGCCGAGGCGAATCTCGAAACCATCATGCCGGGCTATACCCATCTGCAAAAGGCACAGCCCATTACGCTTGCACATCATGTGATGGCCTATTATGAGATGTTTTTGCGGGACGGGCAGCGGCTTTTAAACTGTCGGGAGCGGATCAATGTGATGCCGCTCGGCAGCGGTGCGCTGGCCGGGACGACCTATCCGTTAGACCGTGCCTTTGTCGCAGAAAAGCTGGGCTTTGCCGCGGTGACGCAAAACAGCTTAGACGGCGTGTCAGATCGTGATTTTGTCTGCGAGCTGGCCTTTGATCTGTCTATGGTGATGATGCACCTGAGCCGGTTCTCGGAGGAATTGATTCTCTGGAGTTCGCATGAATTTGGGTTTATTGAACTGGACGATGCGTACAGTACCGGATCCAGCATCATGCCGCAGAAGAAGAACCCCGATGTTGCCGAACTGGCACGCGGCAAGACGGGTCGGGTTTACGGCGATTTGATGGGACTTTTGACCGTGATGAAGGGACTTCCGCTTGCGTATAACAAGGATATGCAGGAGGATAAGGAACAAATTTTTGACGCCGTGGACACGGTAAAAATGTGTCTGCCGGTATTTGGCAAGATGCTTGCCACCATGACGGTAAGAAAGGATCGGATGCTGCAGGGTGCCAAGGGCGGCTTTACCAACGCGACCGATGTTGCGGACTATCTGGTAAAGCAGGGACTTCCCTTCCGCGATGCGCACAGTGTGGTCGGAAAGATGGTTGCCTATTGTATTGAAAAGGATACCGTCATTGACGCACTCTCCATGGAGGAGATGAAATCCTTCTCCGACCTCATTGGCGAGGATATCTATGACACAATCTCGCTTTCCACCTGTGTCAGTCAGCGAAAACTGATCGGCGGCCCGGCCGCTGAGACCATGCGCGGCGTCATTGCCCGCTACCGCGAGATGGAGCAGACATCGCAAGAGAAATAAACATAAAAAATAACCGGCGGCGAGAGCCGTCGGTTATTTTCATGCACCACAAAGCAAAAAGACTTATTTATTGATCAGTTCTTTTAAGCTGCTGCCTGCCTTAAAGGTCGGGATCTTAGCGGCTTCGATCTTCATCTCAGCGCCGGTCTGCGGGTTTCTGCCCACTCTGGCTGCTCTGTCACGAACCTCAAAGCTACCAAAACCAACTAACTGAACCTTCTCACCGCTCTTCAAAGCGTCCTGTACGGAACCGATGAATGCTGCCAGAGCAGCCTCTGCATCTTTCTTAGACAGGTTTGCTTTCTCGGCCATAGCCGATACCAATTCTTGCTTGTTCATTTCACCATTTCTCCTTTTTTAAAAATATATGTGTAAAAACATTTTTCACTATTCCTCATTGTACTATAAAATGAACAAAATTACCAGAAGTTTTTAAAAAATGTTTAAAATTTGTATACTTGCACAATTTTTCATAAGGTGTGTTGAGATGAGAGGGTCGTTTTTTGTGGTTTTTTCACACTTTGGCCGGTCAATCCGGCGCGAAAACCGCGAATTCAATCCGCGTTTTTCCGCCTGTACGGCGCATTTTGTACGCGTCGCCGCAAAGCCCCGATGGGAAGCAGAACGGCGTTTTCCCGTTTTGCATCAATCCGTGAAATGGGAGCAGATGTACGCCGCTTTCGCATTCCGCTCCGGTGCAAACGGTGAGGACAGAGCGTCGGCGCACAGGAATGGAAATATCATAAAAAATTTACAAAAACAGCCTTGACTTTCCCGTCGGTTTGCGCTAATATCAGGTTACTGTTTATTATGATAAGAGATTAGCCTTGCAAAGATGACAAGCCGACCGAAAGATGCCGAAATTTTGCCTTTTTGGGCGGGTTCGGATTAACCTCTTTCGGTGCTTGCCGATGCGATAACAAAGGCAAGATACAAAGGAGAATACCAATGAAAGGACAGGAATTGGGACTGTATGGCTACGATGTTTTAACCGAGCCGGAAACACAAACATTTTTAGAACTATCGACAAAATCGATACCGCTGGAAGAGCAAAGCCAGCTGGCGCTGGTGAAACAGGCACGCCCCATGATGGAAATGGTGGTGTCTTATAAAGAGATGCGCATGATTTACACCTGCGCGCTGAAGGAAATCCGTACAAAGTTTGATGTATTAAACACGGAATTTAATGTGCGCTACCAGCGAAATCCCATTCGCTCGGTCAAGACGCGGCTGAAATCCACCAGCAGCCTGGGCGATAAGCTGGAGCGGCAGGGCAGAAGTTTTAGCCTGGAGAATATTGAAAACTATGTCAATGACCTTGCCGGAATCCGGGTGATCTGCTCTTATGTGGATGACATTTATCTGCTGGCAGAGACCCTGATTGCGCAGGATGATATTACGCTGCTAAAGCGCAAGGATTATATTGCAAATCCAAAGCCCAACGGCTACCGCAGTCTGCATCTTTTAGTCAGTGTGCCGGTCTTTTTTGCCGACCGCAAAAAACAGGTTAAGGTGGAGGTGCAGATCCGTACCATTGCCATGGATTTTTGGGCAAGCCTGGAACATCAGATCAAATACAAAAAGGAGAACGAGGACGATCAGCAGATTGTCAAAGAACTGAAGGAATGCGCCGATATTATCTCCGACACGGACGCGCGGATGCTGGCGCTGCGCAAAAAGATTGAATCGCGGCCGCATAGCCGCACCGAGGAAGAAATTATTTTAGAAAAACTGTCAAAGCTGGACACACCGCTTGACTAGGTGTTGGGCGCCGTTTTCAGAGACGGCGCCCAACTTGTTTCCTATAAGTAGCGCAAGGCAGTGCGCACGATATCCAAAACAGCTTCTTGCGTCTGAAGCGGCTTTTCTTTTATCAATTGCCGAAAGTCCAAGACAACCTTTTCTTCTTCTGTCGGCACCGTATCTGAAAAAAGATAATTCATGTCAATATCCAGCTCTGTCACGAGTTTCACCAGGGTTTGCAGCGAAAAGCTGCGCTGATTTCGCTCAATATGCCCGATGTATGCCGGGGTCACGTCAATAAGTTCTGCTAATTCTTCTTGTGTCATTCCTTGATTCAGCCGCGCCTCCCGAATCAGTTGACCGATGCGGTCGAGTTTTAATACTACCGCATCGGTATGGGGAGTTCTGCGTGCAGCGTCCATCGATCCCCGCCCGGTCGGCCGATCTCTCTTTACCTTCTTCCGTTTCATAAAAAACAACTCCTTGTGTATGTAGTTTATACTAACAGGAATTGTTTATGAAGATATTTTAGGTATAGATGATGTTATTTTTTAGTACAATTCAAAAAAGGAGCGGTGTAAAAACACATTTACACCGCTCCTTGGCACAGAGGGAGGATTTTAAAATTTGTCTTTTTATGTGGCTGCAAATGATTCCCGCGTGGCTAATTTACTTTTCTATTTATGTTTTTTTGATTGGAATATCCCAAAAATCCGAGAATAATGGCCGGAATGCCGAAGAAAAAGCTAAACGGAAAGCAAATCGTTCCCAGCAGATAAAAAATTGCTGCCCAAAGCAAAGGGACACTCTTTTTTACAGCAAATCCAATCCACCCTAAAAGGGCTCCCAGTATGTATAACAAAATATTTACATAAAATAGAAGAATAATAATATAAATCCATTGCACGGATCCCAAATTCATTCCAACATCGCTCAGCATCAAGCGAAATACTGTTTCCTGGTACTTAAAAAAATCTGCCCCGTACTCTCGAATTGCGCTGCCAATCGATAACCAAAACAGAATGCCGCCGTAGAGCGTTGTCCATATGTTGGCTGCAAGTGCACATTTACTTCGCATTGTGAGTCCCCCTTTCAATATGCTGCTGCCTCTGCAAGCTTTTGCGTAATCCTTGCAAGTGTGTTGATGTATTCCGTTATAACCTCTGAAGAAACATCTTCGTCTCGCAGCTGATCTTCATAGGCTTGGGCTTTTTCTGTCCATTTTACCGTTTCTCCGGCAAGTTTTGCATACTCTGCAATCAATTTAGTGTCGGAAGGGTTCGCTTTGCACTTTTTAGCAAACTCGATATATTGATTGGTCCATTCTTCATAATCCTTTAAAAACTGTCTCCATGCCTCCGTGCCTTCCGGTTGCTCCTTCGTCTCGGCAGCAGGCGCAACTGCCGGTTTCGAATCAGCAACGGCTGCAGATGTCTCTTTTTCGGTGTCCTTTTTTGATTCTGTGCAGGTGTAATCTTCTTTTGCGTAATAAATTGTTACTTTTTTATTTTTGGTTTCTCCATAGGTGTAGTTAGGGTTTGTTTCATTATTGATTTTAAATACATCGCCCGCCTTAACGCTTCTGTTAAAGGTATCCTGCGCCAGCACGCTGGATGCGTC
>CAVGTH010000002.1:61216-66291 GCA_963632045.1 Roseburia faecis
TGCGTCCGTCTCGACTGCAGTTACGCGAAAGCCCTGCTCTTCAAGTACCTTTTCGGCGTCCGCATACGCAAGCCCCATTACGTTAGGGATATCCTTTGTCATGACATTGTTTATAAAATTCCCGATTCTGTTCCACGCAGTAAAAATGAAAATGAGACCGATTACCCATATCCACCATTTTTGATACCACTTTTTGGTTTGTTTTTCCTCCATACATATACCTCCTGTATATAAAATATTTACATACAGTATATATTAAAATGTACTATTTGTCAATGTTATCTATACTATATATTATATTTTTCAACAAAAAAACAGCCAAAAGACAGCTCTGGGCTGATTTTTTCGATATGCCAAAGGGCGGCCGCGCGGCCGCCCTTTTTCGTTTAATCCACGTTTTTCATGGTGAGACTGATTCTCTTTTTTTCAACATCGCAGGAGAGTACCTTGACCTTTACAATGTCGCCGATCGAAACCACATCCATCGGATGCTTGACATACTGATCCGAAAGCTGCGAAATATGCACCAGGCCATCCTGATGCACGCCGATATCCACAAACGCGCCAAAGTCAATCACGTTTCTTACCGTGCCGGTCAGCACCATACCCTCTTTTAAATCCTCCATGCTCATCACATCGCTGCGCAGAATCGGCTGCTCCACCTCTGCGCGGATATCGCGCCCCGGTTTTTGCAGCTCGCCCAAAATATCAAGCAGGGTCGGCGTGCCGATCTCAAGTTCTCCGGCCAGTTTTTCGATACCGGCCTGCTTTGCCGTCTTTGCAATTGCGCCAAGCCCGCCGGACTTGACGTCCTCCATCGTATAGCCCAGCTTTTTAAGCAGCGCCTCGGCTGCGCCGTAGCTTTCCGGGTGTACCGAGGTATTATCCAAAATATTTTTTCCGTTTTTGATCCGCAGGAAGCCGGCGCACTGTTCGTACGCTTTCGGCCCCAGCTTGGCGACCTTTTTCAGCTGTGCACGGGCGGTAAAGGCGCCGTTTTCTTCCCGATAGGCGACAATATTCTTCGCAACGGCAGCCGAAATTCCCGAAATATGATTCAACAGCGGCGCCGACGCGGTGTTGAGGTCTACGCCCACACTGTTTACCACGTCCTCCACAACGCCGCCCAGGGTTTCGTCCAGCCGCTTTTGGTTCATATCATGCTGATACTGACCCACGCCGATTGCCTTTGGCTCGATTTTTACCAGTTCCGCCAGCGGATCCTGTACCCGCCGCGCAATCGAAATCGCACTGCGCCTTGTCGCATCAAAATCCGGAAATTCCTCCGCGCCAAGCTTGGACGCAGAATAAACCGACGCGCCGGCCTCGTTGGTGATGATATAGCGCACCTTGGTGCCCGGCATGGTTTTCAGCAGTTCGGCAACAAACATTTCCGTCTCCTTTGAGGCGGTACCGTTGCCGATCGAGATCAGATCCACGTCATACTTTTGGATCAGTTCTTTGATATAGGCTGCCGCCGACTCCTTTTGTGCGGCAGAATGCGTCACATAAATTACACCGGTCGCAAGTACCTTGCCGGTGCCGTCTACCACGCCGACCTTACAGCCGGTACGGTAGCCGGGATCCAGGCCGATCACCACCTTGTCATGAATCGGCGGCTGCATCAGCAGGTTTTTCAAGTTCACCTGAAAGACCTTCATAGCCTGTTCCTGTGCGGCCTCTGTCAACGCGGCACGGATTTCCCGTTCCATGGACGGCGCAATCAAACGGCTGTATGCGTCCTCTGCCGCACGGGCAACGTACGCGCCGCAGGAAGAATTGTTCTTTTTGACTTCCGACCGCGTCAGGTGCTGCAAGATTTTTTCGGTGTCCGCCTCGATGGAAACCGATAAGAATTTCTCCTTCTCGCCGCGGTCGATGGCAAGCACGCGATGCGGCGCCAGCTTTTTGCATGGCTCGGCAAAGTCGTAGTACATCCGATAGACGCTGTCCTCGTCCTTTGCGGCTTTTACGGTCACCAGTCCGGTCTGCACGGTGATATCCCGAATCTTTTTACGGTGCTCGGCATTGTCGGACACGGCCTCGGCGATAATGTCCATGGCGCCCTGCAGTGCGTCCTCCGCCGTTTCCACCTCCTTTTCGGGATCGATAAATGCCGCTGCGGCAGAAAGCGGATCCGTATCGGTGCTTTGCGCGTACAGCAGTTCGGCGAGCGGTTCCAGTCCCTTTGCCTTTGCCACCGTCGCACGGGTTTTGCGCTTGGGGCGGTACGGGCGGTAGATGTCCTCCAGTTCGGTCAGCTTTTGGCACGCGTCAATCGCAGCGGTCAACTCCTCGGTCAGCTTCCCTTGTTCCTCGATCATTCGTTTGACGTCCGCTTTGCGTTCTTCCAAGTTCCGAAGATACGCCAGCCGTTCCGCAAAGGTACGCAGTACCTCGTCATTTAATTCGCCGGTTGCCTCCTTGCGGTAGCGCGCAATAAAGGGAACCGTGTTACCCTCGTCCATTAAGGCAATGGTGTTTTCCACCTGCCAGAGTTTTAAGTCAAGCTCCTTAGCCAGTTGATTGGCAAGTTCCATCGTATTTTCCTCCCTTTTAACTCCCGTGTGTCTGCGGTATTATCCGATCATATCAAAAAAGTTCATCTGACTGCTCTCCGGCAGGTCTTTTAAGACGCCGTTTTCGCCCAAGACCTCCAGCACTGCCTTGTTGACTCCGGCGCGGATTTTCAAATCCTCCTGGGACAGGAACGGTCCGGCTTTCGCCGCCTCCATCATTGCGTCCGCAGCGGCATCGCCGACGCCGGCAAACGCGTTCAGCGGCGGCAGAATGGCGTCACCCACCTTCTGAAACTTTCTCGCGTGCGATTTGTATAAGTCCACCGGCAAAAACGTAATGCCGCGCTCATACATTTCCAGACAGATCTCTAGGATGGTGTAGAGCGATTTTTCGTTGGCGGACATTTTTTCGGATTTCATGTTCAGCTTTCGCATTTCGTTGCGCACCGTCTCCACGCCGTGCGTCATCAGCGCCGCGTCAAAAAGGTCGGCACGCACGGTAAAATAGGCGATATAAAACTCGACCGGATAATGGATTTTAAACCAGGCAATCCGAAACGCCATCATGACATAGGCGGCGGCGTGCGCCTTCGGGAACATGTATTTAATTTTTTTACAGGAATCCAAGTACCAGTCCGGAATGCTGCTTTGAGCGCGGATTGCCTGCTCGTATTCCGGCGGCATACCTTCCTTGGCGGCACGACCCTTGCGGACAAACTCCATGATCTTAAACGCCATGCCCGGCTCTAAGCCGTGCTGAATCAAAAAGACCATGATATCGTCACGCAGTCCGATAACCTCAGACAGCGTTGCCTTTTTGGCCTTGATTAAATCCTGGGCGTTATTCAGCCAAACATCGGTACCGTGTGACAGACCCGAAATAATCAAAAGTTCAACAAAGGTAGAGGGTTTGGTTTCTACCAGCATACCGCGGACAAAGGAGGTGCCGAACTCCGGCACACCGAAGGTGCCCACCTCGCTCCCGATCTGATCCGGCTTTACGCCCAGCGCCTCCGTCCCGGAAAACAGGCTCATGGTATCCTTGTCGTCCAGCGGAATCTCCATGGCGTTCACGCCGGTCAAATCCTCCAGCATACGAATGGTCGATGGATCATCGTGTCCTAAGATATCCAGCTTTAAAAGGTTGTCGTGGATCGAGTGAAAGTCAAAGTGCGTGGTAATAATATCCGAATCCTTTTTGTCGGCCGGGTGCTGAATCGGGCAGAAGTCATGAATATCCATGGTCTTGGGGCAGACGATGATACCGCCCGGATGCTGACCGGTGGTGCGCTTGACATCAATCATGCCGCGCGACACCCGTTTCAGTTCGGCGTCCGGCGCCTCGATTCCCTTGAGTTCATAATATTTTCTCGCAAATCCGTAGGCGGTTTTATCCGCAATGGTGCCGATGGTGCCGGCTTTAAATACGTACCCTTCGCCGAACAGTTCGCCCACGTACTTATGGGCGGTTGCCTGGTACTCGCCGGAAAAGTTTAGGTCGATATCGGGGACCTTGTCTCCCTTAAAGCCCAAAAAGGTCTCAAACGGAATGGTAAGTCCGTCCTTCTTCATCGGCGTGCCGCAGACCGGACAGTCCTTGTCCGGCATGTCGGGGCCAACGGCATACTCGCCGTTTTCAAAAAATTCACTGTGTTTGCAGTCGGGGTTCGGGCAAATATAGTGCGGACAGAGCGCGTTTACCTCGGTGATATCCGACAAAAACGCCGCAAATGACGCCCCGACATTTCCCCGCGAGCCTACTATGTATCCTGCCTCGTTCGACTTTTTTACCAGCTTATGCGCAATCATATACATGACGGAATATCCGTATTTTACAATACAGTCAAGTTCCTTGTCCATCCGTGCCTGCACAACGGGCGGCAGCACCTCGCCATAGATGCGGTGTGCCTTTTTATGGCACATATCCACCAGATCCTGCTCACAGTTTTCGATGGACGGCGGATAAGAGCCGTCTTTCACCGGCTGAATCTTTTCACACAGATCCGCAATCCGGTTGGGGTTGGTGATGACGACCTCTTTGGCCTTTTCTTCGCCAAGGTACGAGAATTCCTCCAGCATTTCCTCGGTGGTTCTAAAGTAGAGCGGCGCCTGCTCGTCCGCGTCGGCAAATCCCTGCGCACCCATCAGCACGCGGCGGTAAACCTCGTCCTTCGGATCCATAAAATGCACGTCACAGGTCGCCACGGTCGGCATTCCCAAACGGTCGCCCAGCTTTACGATTTTACGGTTTAAATCGCGCAGCGCCTCGTCATCGGCTACGGTGCCGTTGCGCACCATAAATTTGTTGTTGCCGATCGGCTGAATCTCTAAATAATCATAAAACGAGGCAATCTCTTCCAATTCCTCGTTCGGTTTTTTTGCCAGTACGGCACGGTAAAGTTCGCCGGCCTCGCACGCCGAACCGATGAGAATCCCCTCACGGAATTTTTCAATCACGCTTTTCGGCATGATCGGCTTGCGGTAAAAATAGTTCAGATTGGATTTGGAGATCAGCTGATACAGATTTTTAAGCCCCACATAGTTGGTGGCAAGCAA
>CAVGTH010000003.1:0-37889 GCA_963632045.1 Roseburia faecis
GATTATAAGGTGCGATTTTAGGAATATATACACTAAAATATACGTAAAAAAGCCGATGGATGTGGTTGATGATGACCCGAATGTTGGGTTTGATGAGTTGATTGATCGACGTGGTTATGCGTAAGGGCCGGGGAGGGGGTTCGTGAAAGACGGATCCTCCCCCTAATCGCGGGGGTCTTTAAAAAAACTCCGGGGGATTTTTTTGGATGATGATTTATATTTTGGTGATTGAAAATGTGCAGATAATAAATAAGATTGATATTTTGGTAACTAAAACAATGGGTGTATAAATTACGGCTTTAAAAGTAGTGCAAAACTAACGGTAAGGAGGGAAGAAGTTGGTGGGAAAGGCGCTAAAGGAAAAAGATTCTGCTCAGAAGTATCGGCAAAGACCGGGAATGTCGGTCGAAGCGCGAGAAAATCAGCTGATTTCCCTCGCTGTTAACTTGGCGGAGAAACAACTAATGGAAGGCACCGCGTCATCGCAAGTCATCACGCATTATTTGAAACTCGGTTCAACAAAAGAGCGGATCGAAAAAGAGATATTGGAAAAACAGAAAGAATTGATTGAGGCTAAAACCGAAACTTTGCGGTCCGCAAAACGAATCGAGGAATTATATTCCGAAGCACTGGATGCGATGCGCGGTTACCGCGGTGAATCGGAACCTGAGCATAATGAAGACGACGCTGCATGATATTTATGAGAACATATACAGAGCTCAGTCAACTTGAAACATTCATGGAACGGTTTCGATATTTACAACTTAACGGAACAATCGGGGAGGATACATTCGGTTTTGATCGACATCTAAATCAGGTTTTTTATACATCAAAAGAATGGCGGCATGTGCGTGATATTGTCATCGTGCGTGATAACGGAAACGATCTCGGGGTGACAGGTTTTTCAATCACGAAAAAGAATTTGATCGTTCATCATATGAACCCAATTTGTGTTGAAGATATTTTAAAAAGAAAAGAAGATATTTTAAACCCGGAATATTTAATTTCGGTATCACGCTCGACGCATCAGGCGATCCACTACGGGAATTTAGATCTGCTGCCAAAAGAACTTGCGAAACGGAAACCGAATGACACATGCCCGTGGAAGAAATAATTTAATATGAGGACAAAATATGATGGTCACATCGGAACAAAATTGCGGAGTTATTGTTAATTGTTTGAGCGCCCCTCTTTATATGAAATCCAGAACCGATTCAGAAATTATTTGTGAAATTCATGCGCTCACCCCTGTTTCTGTAAACATGAAAAAGGCGATTGATATTTTTCATTACATAACATTACCGGACGGAAGAGCCGGATATTGCAAAAAAGAATTTGTCGCAATCAGGAGATAACCATGGATGAAAGCGTTCTTAATTCGATTAAAAAACTATTAGGTATTTCCGAACTTGACGGAAGTTTTGACGCGGACATTATTATGGATATTAACACAGTGTTTGGAATTTTATGGCAGATGGGAGTCGGACCGAAAGTTCCTTTCAGAATTACCGGACCGATGGAAACATGGAATGACTTTTTGGATGATATTTCAAGAATTGAGTTCGTTAAATCTTATATGCATCTGCGTGTCGCTCAGCTGTTTGATCCGGCGGCAAACGGCGCAATTGATGAAAGCAGAAACAATCTCATTCATGAACTGGAATGGAGACTTTATATCAGTTCGGAAAATGAGAAGTTAAAAGATTTATAACTCACACTCGTTTATTATCCCAGGCCAATCAATAACATGAACAGGAATAAAACTTCAAGAATAATAACATAAAGAAGGAATGTTATGGCTGAACCCAAGAATGAGTTGGTTTCTTCAGCACGTTTCTCCATCGATTTGTTTTTGGCTTTTATTGAATCAGCGCGTAACCTGGATGTTGTTCGTTTGGTCTTTTCTTTTTCTTCAAGAACTGAATCAGAATAATCAGCATAAACTCTGGTTCCGCAATAAGGACAGTAGCCGACTCCGTGATCGGTATCCACATTTAAATCTGCATTGCAGTTTTCACATTTCAGGTGCACGTATTTCATAAGCGTATTTTACTACATTTTTAAGAAAAAAAAGGAGGTGACATGTAATGGATAATGATGAGCTTCGTCATTGGGGCATTTTGGGTATGAAATGGGGCAACAGGCGCTTCCAAAATGAAGACGGGTCTTTAACCCCCGAAGGGCGTATCCGGTACGGAAAGGGCTCCGGTAAAACAAGTACCGGATCTCACAACAAAAAAAGGGTTTCAGGCAGTGAACTCAGTCGTGAAGATATGAAAAAAAAAGCTGACGAATATGCCGATAAAGCGAGATACTACAAAGAACTGAATAATTATATTAATGAGCAGCAACGTTATAAAGATACCATCAATCCTCCAAAAAAAGAGAACAAGTTCATAGAAAAACTTTTAGTAGAACCGGCAGTTAAAGTGGCAGGTAAATTTATTGAATTCGAAGGGCATAGCTTAATGTATATGTTTTTAGGTGGCAACAGCAGCAACAGCAAACGAAAAGCAAATGCAGATATGTATTTACAGTGGGTAATATCTTCGGCAAAAAGCAAAAATAACCCATAATAAAAAATGCCGATCATAAGGGTTAGTAAATGTTATGTTGTCCAACACCGCTGTACCAAAATATTATGAGAAATTTCGCAGTAAAGTGATTTCAGGTCAAATCCCAATTCCACAGACGATCTCGATGGAAATGAACAGAATCGATGCATTAATTAAAAACCCTAAATATTATTACGATGACCAAGCGGTTGAAGGGTTTATTTCTTATTGTGAAAATGAACTCACATTGACTGATGGCTCGGAGTTAACCCTTCTTGATACCTTTAAATTATGGGCCGAGGAGATTTTTGGATGGTATTACTTTGAAGAGAGACACGTTTACGATCCGGAGCTGAAAATGTATATGGCCCATCGTGTAAAGAAACGTTTGATTAATAAGCAGTATTTAATTATTGCGAGATCCGCCGCAAAATCGTTATACGCTTCCTGTATCCAAAGTTTTTTTCTGAATATTGATTCATCAGCTACGCATCAGATCACGACTGCGCCAACGATGAAACAGGCAGACGAAGTTTTATCTCCGATTCGGACAGCAATCGGCAGAGCCAGAGGTCCGCTTTTTAAATTTTTGACAGAAGGATCGATTCAGAATACAACAGGTTCATCGTTAAATCGGGTGAAACTTGCATCCACCAAGAAGGGGGTCGAAAATTTTTTGAACGAATCGCTTCTCGAAATACGTCCGATGAGCATCAGTAAATTGCAGGGGTTGCGGTCTAAGATCGCAACCGTTGATGAATGGTTGTCATGTGATATTCGTGAAGATGTGATTGGGGCTATTGAACAAGGTGCTGCAAAAATTGACGATTACCTTATCGTTGCAGTTTCTTCTGAAGGCACTGTTCGCAACGGCGCCGGTGACAGCATCAAAATCGAACTTATGGATATACTCAAAGGCGATTATATTAATCCGCACGTCTCTATTTGGTACTATAAATTAGATTCAATTGATGAAGTGAACCAACCTGAAATGTGGTTAAAAGCGAACCCGAATCTTGGATATACTGTCAGTTATGAAACATATGAGTTGGATAAGCAGCGTGCCGAGCAAGTACCGTCTTCGAGAAATGATATTTTGGCGAAACGGTTCGGTATTCCAATGGAAGGGTACACCTATTATTTCACATATGAAGAGACCCTGCCGCATCGTAAACGGGAATTTTGGAATATGCCGTGTTCGATGGGCTGTGACCTTTCGCAGGGCGATGATTTTTGTGCATTTACATTTCTCTTTCCTCTTCGCGGAGGCGCGTTCGGCGTTAAGACACGAAATTATATTTCTTCATCAACCATGAATAAGCTTCCTGTCGCAATGCGCGTAAAATATGAAAGTTTCATGAATGAGGGAACACTGATTGTGTTGAATGGCGCGGTTTTAGACATGATGGAAGTGTATGAAGATCTGGAGCGCCATATTTCAAATTGCGGGTATGATGTCAGGTCTGTCGGGTTCGATCCATATAACGCTCGTGAGTTCATTGACAGATGGATAACGGAGAACGGACAGTACGGCATAGAAAAAGTTCGTCAGGGGTCACGTACCGAGTCGGTTCCTTTAGGAGAGTTAAAAAAACTCTCAGAGGAGCGGATGTTGATATTCGATGAGGAACTGATGTGCTTTACGATGGGAAACTGCATCGCTTTAGAAGACACAAACGGCAACCGGAAACTGTACAAAAAGCGCTCCGATCAGAAGATTGACGCAGTAGCTGCAATGATGGACGCATATATTGCTTATAAAATAAATAAAGATTCATTTTAGATAGGGATAGAGCATGAGACACGATGAATTATATCATTTCGGAATATTAGGCATGAAATGGGGCATCCGACGTTTTCAAAATGATGACGGGAGCTTGACCCCGGCAGGAAGAGAACGATATTTGAAGAATCCGGCAAGATCAATAGGAGATAATGTTGGTAAAAAAGAGTTAACTAATGCAGGTAAAAGAGCTGTCATATCCAATATTAAAAAGCGATACGGTGGAGATATGGGTGTAGAGACTGCTGTTTTTAACACAGATAATTTTGGTATGCGCTCAAAATATAAAAAAGTCGCTAATAATAAAGAACTTATGGATATTATGGAACACTTTAATTATACGGCAGGGATCAATAAGCCTAAAGAACATCAATTTGATGTTTTAAATAGATATCGTTTAATGCTTGGTGATATATTTGATGCCGAACCAGGGACATTTGTATATACTGATAATGGACGTGGTACGGGGTTCAACCCATCCGCATATGCAGTTTATTGTCAATTGTTTATACGCGATTTAGGAGGGTATGAAAAAGCCAAACAAACGTATCAAGATTTGAGCGAATTGTTAGATTCAGTTTGGATGTCTTATATTGATGTTGTCGATAATGAATTACGATCAATGGGTATAAAAGATAAAGTTACACAAACAGTGCTGGAAAATATTGTAACCAGAACCTCCACGGAAACCGGCGAAGAGGAAATAATATCTGCTCATGCTGTGGATGGCGCAGTTGATCAAATCGTGAATAGTGAAATTGGTAAATTGAGATTTTATTTTACATAAAGGAGTGCAAATGGGAAAAAATTCTATTTATTCTAACAGTTCTCGTTCAAGCCGGATGGGGGGCGGATGGATTTACCAAGATGGTGAATTATATCATTATGGCAGAAAAGGAATGAAATGGTATAAAACTATTTTTGGCGGGTACGATAACCCGAAATCGTATACCTATGATCCGGATCGTGGTTTAGGAACAAATATTAAAAACGCCGTTTCTTCAGGGTGGCAGAATACTAAAGGTTTTGCTTCCAACGCGTCAAAAAATTTTAATAAATATTACGTCAACGATTTTAAAAGAAACATCTCTCCAAATACTAATTATACACGCAACAAAACCGAAATGTTTCGATACGAAAAAACATTAGGCAATTCCTCCATGACGCATTTAGAAGCGAATATGGCAAAACAGATAAGAGACGGTGACGCAGCGTTTGAAAAAATGGTTGAAAACCCATCTTTTTTCAATAAATTGAATTTAGCTATTCAAAATGCACAATTTGATATCGTTTCCGGTATGAACAGCTTATTGAAAAAAATCGGGCTTGACGATGAAGTTGACGCATTGCTTAGCGTTTTTATGGGTAACTCCGACAGGCGAAACTGGGACAAAGCTTATGAAACCGGCATACGCCGCAGTAATCCGGACCCGAATGCCGGCGGTCAACGATATAAAAAGAAATCATACGCTCCGGATTTCTCAAAATATATAGGTAGTAAAAGTTTCGTCATTCCAGGCATGGAAGATGATCCTCAGGGCGCCGTTAGTAATCTCCTGAATGATGCAACCAAATCCGGTAAATTTAAGACAATTTATGGGACAAACGAATTACGTAAGAAACACTAATTAAATTTATGGAACAAACATTCACCTCCAGGCTGAAACAAGCCTGGAATGCTTTTTTAAATCAGGATGAACCAAGATTGTCAGAATATCGGGATATTGGTCCATCTTACGCGGTTCGACCGGATCGTCCGAAGTTTACACCGAAGAATGAACGATCAATTATTAATTCTGTGTACAATCGGATCGCTTTGGACTGCGCCGCTGTAAAAATTCGGCATATCCGTGAGGATGAGGAAGGCCGGTACATGGAGACAATCAACTCCGGGTTAAACAACTGTCTTTCCCTGGAGGCGAATGTTGACCAAACCGGCAGAGCGTTTATTCAGGACATTGTTATGTCGATGTTAGATGAAGGGGCAGTCGCTGTTGTCCCGATTGACACGACGGTTGATCCGCGAGTCTCAAACACGTATGATATTCGTACATTGCGAACCGGGAAGATCATTGACTGGTATCCGCAGCATGTGAAAGTACGTGTTTATAATGACCGACGCGGAGATAAAGAAGATCTGTTATTTTCAAAAACTACGGTCGCAATTATTGAAAACCCGCTTTATGCAGTTATGAATGAGCGCAGCTCAACAATGCAGCGCTTGGTACGGAAACTGAACTTATTGGATGTAATTGATGAACAAAGCGGGTCCGGGAAATTGGATTTGATAATTTCACTTCCATATACGATTAAAACAGAAGCACGAAAGCAGGAAGCGGAGAAGCGGCGAAAAGAAATAGAGAAACAATTGGCCGGTTCTAAGTATGGGATTGCATATACAGACGGCACGGAAAAAATTACGCAATTGAATCGGTCGATCGAGAATAATTTGATGAGCCAGATTGAGTACCTGACGAGTATGCTATACGGCCAGTTAGGGGTCAATGACGACATATTAAACGGTTCTGCGACACCGACGGCAATGCAGAATTACAATAACCGTACCATAGAGCCGATCCTTTCCGCAATTACAAATGAAATGGAGCGCAAGTTTCTCACAAAGACCGCTCGATCTCAGGGCCAGGCGATTCGATTCTTTGTCGATCCCTTCCGTTATGTGACTGTTACCGATCTTGCAGGGAGCGCGGACGCGTTGACACGCAACAGTATCATTGCGCCGAATGAATTCCGCCAGATTGTCGGGATGAAACCGTCAGAGAACCCGGATGCAGATATGCTGTACAACCGTAACATGCCTATGCAGGATATTGGTCCGTACGGGCAAGAAGGATATACAGATGTGAATAATTCTTACGGCGGTTATTATCAAAATGGTAATGAAACCGGTGGGATGAGCCCGGAAGAATTTGTTTATAACAATATGAATAACATACAAGGAGAAAATTATGGGCAGTGACAGAACCGTTCAGGAAGTAATTGATTCGATGACAGATGAGCAGCTTGCAGTGATGAAAGCATTGATCGCGCTTGCGATTCAGCAGTCTCAGGGCTGATTATATTTGAACATGAAACTTATATTTTAAACATGGGGAGATGGATATGCCGGAAGATTATGATTTTTCCGGGTGGGCTACCAGGAATAACCTCCGTTGTTCCGATGGACGTGTGATTTTACGGGACGCGTTCAAAGATAATGACGGAGCCGTCGTTCCACTGGTATGGAACCACCAGCATAATGACCCCGGAAATGTTCTCGGCCACGCGTTGCTTGAGAACCGAGATCAGGGTGTTTATGCATATTGTAAATTTAATGATACGGAAAGCGGCAAGAACGCCAAAATGCTGGTAGATCATGGGGACGTTTCCGCTCTTTCCATTTACGCGAATAAATTAAAGCAGCAGGGGACCAATGTACTGCACGGAGCAATTCGGGAAGTGTCACTTGTTTTGTCCGGCGCGAACCCCGGCGCGTTCATTGACACAGTTATGGCGCATGGGGATAATCCGGATGATGAGGAAGCAATTATTTATTCAGGAGAAGAACTTGAAATTTATCATTCCGAAGAAGGTGTTAAATTCGGGAAGGATGAGACCGTCGGTGACATTCTTGACACGTTGACCGATAAACAGCGCGCTATTGTTTACGCGTTGATTATGGACGCTCTTAACAATGAACCGCAGGATGAAGATGATGACGATGATGATAAGATTCACCACAGCGCTTCCGGACCGGATGTACAGGATATTATTGATTCAATGGATGATGACCAGAAGAAAGTAATGTTCGCGCTGATTGGCGAAGCAATGAATCGGAATGATATTTCACACAGCGGAACCGGTGATGAGGAACTTATAGGGATGACAGTAGAAGATATTATCAACTCAATGGACGAAGATCAGAAGAAAGTCATGTTCGCGCTGATCGGAGAAGCCATGAACAGAAATAATACGGAGGATATGCAAGTGAAACACAATGTTTTTGACAATGATTACGACGATGTTCTTTCTCACAGCGATATGGAAGCCATTTTTGATGATGCCCGACGTATCGGCAGTATGAAGGAAGCGTTCCTTGAACACGGGATCGAAAATATCGGATATCTTTACCCTGATGACCGGAACATCACGGATGAACCGATTTTCATTTCCAGAGAAGACAGTTGGGTGAAAAAAGTAGTAGACAATGTTCATCATACGCCTTTCTCCCGTGTCCGCTCTTTGATGGCAGATATCACTGCCGACGAAGCCCGCGCCAGAGGTTACATGAAGGGGAATCAAAAGAAAGATGAGATTTTCAGTCTGCTGCGCCGTTCCACTCAACCGACTACTGTTTATAAGAAACAGAAAATCGATCGTGACGATCAGATTGATATTACAGATTTTGATGTTGTTGCCTGGATGAAAAAAGAAATGCGTAAGATGTTGGATGAGGAACTTGCCCGCGCTTATTTGATCGGTGACGGACGTTTGTCATCCTCCGACGACAAGGTGAATGAGCAATGCATCCGCCCGATTTGGAAAGATGCGGATTTGTTTACCATCAAATTCCCGATTGAAATCACGGCCAACGCCACAGAGAACGAAAAGGCCAAAGCGTTTATCAAGGCATGTGTGAAGTCACGCAAGCTGTATAAGGGCTCAGGCAATCCGACGATGTTCACAACCGAAGACATGCTGACAGCGATGCTGATGCTGGAAGATTTGAACGGCCACTTCATTTATGATTCTGTTGACAAATTGGCTCAGGTGCTGCGCTGCAAGGAAATTGTCACCGTTCCCGTGATGGAAGGTAAATCCCGTTATGACGCGAATAACAATGAGCTGACCCTTGCCGGTATTTACGTGAACCTGCAAGATTACAATGTTGGTGCCGATCAGGGCGGCTCCGTGAATATGTTTGATGATTTCGACATTGATTTCAATGCGCAGAAGTATTTGATCGAAACCCGCTGTTCCGGCGCGATGACAGTTCCTTATGGCGCGGTCGCGCTTGAGTTTTATGTCGGGAACGGAATTTCTTTGAATGTTCGCGCTGCTGATTCCGACGATACGTGGCTCGGTAAGGGCGTTTCTGAACTTCAGAGCGCTGTTAATGTGAATGAGGACTATATTTCCGGTACGCTTCACTATGTAACCGGTTTCACTGAATACAGCAATTCTGCGAAAGAGCAGTCCGGTAACTACCTCGCCTTGGAATTTGAGGCCGAATCCGGTGCAACAACAACTGTTGAACTTGTCGGCAGCGGCAAGGCAGCTACCACGCTTGACAGTGATATGGTGTGGATTGGGCGTATCACGAACCCTGACACTCAGACGGTCCGCGTTGTGACCAAGAAGTCCGGCGTCACTGTAACCAAGGTTTACGGTCTGAATCATCTTGTTTGTGAAACAGAATAAGTTGTAATTTTTTCAAAATGGCTAAATACTCCGGAAAGATTGGTTTCGCCGTTCAGAAAGAAAGTTCTCCGGGGGTCTGGACCGAGTCTATTGTTGAACGCCCGGTGTACGGCGATATTATTTCATATAACCGTCGTCTCCGGACTTCCGGGAATCTGAACGACGATATTGAGATTACGAATCAGTTGAGCGTGATTGCGGACCCATTTGCGTATGAGAATTTTTGCGCGATGCGGTACGCCACTTTTATGGGATCAAAGTGGAAAATAAACGATGTTGAAGTCGAGCACCCGCGTTTGAAATTATCTCTTGGGGGGCTTTACAATGGCTGAGAAGATTGATTTTTATGAAAAGCGCAGGCAGGAATTTCAGGTGAAATTAGAAGAAATTTTAGGGAACAGAAATGTATATTTTCAACCGCCGTCCAATATTCGAATGAAATATCCTGCAATCGTTTATACAAGGTTGTCCTTAGACCCTATGCGTGCCGATGACGGAGTGCATAAAATGTCAACAGAGTATGAAGTCGTATTGATCGATTCCTCACCAAACAGTCCGGTTATTTACAGATTAGCCGGACTTCCTCACTCCAGGCATTCACGACATTTCGAAGAGGATAACTTGAATCATGATTCATTTTATATTTATTATTAGTTCAAAGGAGTAATTTATTATGGCAAAACTTACTTGGGATGCTACCGGCAGCCGCTTTTATGAAACCGGCTTGAAGATGGGGGTTCTCTACCCTTATGACAGTGATAAAGGAAAATACGGTCCCGGCGTCGCTTGGAACGGTCTTTCTTCTGTTTCCGAGAGCCCGAGCGGCGGGGAAGCGAACGCGATGTACGCTGATGATATCAAATACTTGAATCTTTATTCCACCGAAGAGTTTGGCGCGACCGTTGAAGCGTATACATACCCGGACGAATGGGCCGAGTGTGACGGCTCCGCCGCTCTTGCCGAAGGCGTTATGCTCGGGCAGCAGAAGCGCAAACTTTTCGGTCTTTGCTACCGCACGGTCTTGGGTAATGATACCGAAGCCGATGAATACGGTTATAAGCTGCATTTGATTTACGGATGCAAGGCGTCCCCGTCCGAACGGCAGTATCAGACAATTAATGACTCTCCGGAAGCGGTTACCTTCTCTTGGGAGCTCAGCACCACCCCGGTCAGCGCCGGCGATGGTTATAAGGCCGTCTCCTCCATCACGATCGACAGCACAAAAGCCAACAAGACTAAGCTTGCTGCTTTGGAAGCGAAGCTCTACGGCTCCGACGAGGAAGGCTCCGCCGATCCTTACCTGCCGCTTCCAGAAGAAATCGCGACCATTTTCGCCGGCGCCTAATTAAGCCGGGAAAGTTTTAAGGAGCTCCTTATGGGGGCTCCTCTATTTTTGCGGATAAGATGAAAGGAATTAAATTATGTTAAAAAAGCGCATTACCTACACCGATTACAATAATGTGAAAAGAGAAGAAGACTTTTATTTTAACCTCACGAAGGCTGAAATTATGGAAATGGAAATGAGCACATCCGGCGGCCTCACCGAGTTGATCAACCGTGTTGTTGAGACTCAGGATGCCCCGTCTATTATCAAGATTTTTAAAGAGATTATCATGAAAGCATACGGTGAGAAAAGCGTCGATGGGAAACGTTTTGTTAAGAGTAAGGAACTTTCCGACGCGTTTTCCCAAACCCCTGCATATTCCGAGCTTTTTATGGAGCTTGCGTCCAACGCGGATGCCGCTTCTGCTTTTGTGAACGGGATTATCCCGGCGGACATGGCTCAAGCGGTAGCAAAGCAGCAGGAAACAGCTTCACTTCCGGCAGCGGAATAGTTTTTAGGGTGAAGAATGCTCCAGTTGATTATCAAGGGCCGTGAAGAATGGGACGAGGGAAGACAGGAGTTCGTGTATACACAAGGTAAGACACTTCAATTGGAGCATTCCCTTGTCTCGCTTTCAAAATGGGAGTCAAAATGGCAAAAAGCTTTTTTGTCCACGGATGAAAAGACGCAGGAAGAAACCATTGATTATATTCGCTGTATGACCATCACACAAAACGTTGATCCTCAGGTGTACCAAATGTTATCAAGAGAGAACATTGAAACAGTGAACAAATACATTGAATCTCCCATGAGCGCGACAATTGTACGGGAAACACCGGGTCCAAAAAGTCATGAGACTGTCACCTCGGAGCTTATTTATTATTGGATGATTTCATATCAGATCCCGTTCGAATGTCAAAAATGGCACCTTAACCGTCTCCTGACATTGATCCGTGTCTGCGGTGTAAAAAATCAACCTCCGAAAAAGCAAAGTAAAAAAGATATTATGAGCAGGAACTCCGCTTTGAACGCCGCGAGAAGAAAACAATTTAATACGAAAGGTTGACTTTTTATGAGTTTATCAAATGTTGACAGCCGTGTACTTGTTTGTATCGGCGCAGCGACCCTCAGTATTTTTGTCTTGTTTGTTAAATGGTTTGTGCAAACCAGTTTGGATGCGCAATTCAAAAAATTAGAGGAAGCGAATAACGAAGAAAAAAAAGAGCTTGAACAAGACCAATATATCACACTAAAAGGGCAGCAAGTGACCAACGCCTGTCTGCATGAGCTAATCTATGCAGTCATTAATGGAACCCATAACGGGTGTTTAGAACTCGCGAATGAAGAACTTAATGAATACAGAGAGCTTGTTGACCAGAATTTAGTTAAAAAAGCCGCGAAATGGTCAAGTAAAAAGAAGTAATCACAGGAGAAATCTTATGGAATTATTAAATATCGTCTCGATTATGAAATGGGTTTTATCCGCAATCCTTCAGGTGTGCCTGCCGATTTTAGTTGCCGCGTTAGCAAGTTGGGCTTCATCAAAAGCAGTCAGCGCCTACCGAAAGATGAGAGAAACAAATCCCGAAATGTATAATGTCGTGAAAACAATCGCGGTGAACGCTGTTCAGGCTGCGGAACAGATTTTCGGAGGTAAAAAAGGCGCCGAGAAGAAGGAATACGCCAAATCCGTCATCGAAAAATTTCTCGCTTCTTACGGGCTACACATCGATCTTGATATTATTGATATGTATATCGAGTCAGCCGTGTGTGAGCTGAACGCCGACTTTATTGAAATTGAGACCATAGGAGCTTCAAAATGAGTTACCGGCAGCCGTTCATCGGTGAATATCCGATTACGCAGACTTACGGTGAGAAAGTCACATCATCTTTTCACACCGGAATTGATTACGGATGCCCGGTAGGCACGAATATTTTGGCTTCCGATAGCGGAACAGTTCGATTTTCCGGTTGGGATCCGACAGGTTACGGGAACTGTGTGATCATCTATCATACTGAGAGCGCGTCGACTTTATATGCCCATTTGAACGCGCTCCCGACGGTTTCCGTTGGTGCAAAAGTTGTTCAAGGAGAGGTGATCGGTGTTTCCGGAAATTCAGGTAATTCGACAGGTCCGCACTTGCACTTTGAGGCACGTAAAAAATGGAATGATTACAGAAGCCATTATGACCCGATGAAATTGCCATTGACATCCGTTGATGATTCTTTAAAAAAACACGATATTTACGGGGCTGATAAATTGGGACAGGACGTGGTCGTTGCTGCGAGTTTGGGCGTGTATGCGCATAATAAAGATTTTACGAAAAAAGAGCTTTATCCTTATGGAACGAAGTTGTTTTTTACCGGGAATACTGTTGAACGAAACGGGTTGACATTTTGCGAATGCACAACAGACCCGTACTGGATTGCCGTAAACGACGGGAACGACCAGCTGCTTGCTAATCGATGAATAAACAACTTGCAGACTCACGGGATACTCGGGTTTGCAAGTTGTTTATTTTTTTATTAGGAGGGTTATATCATGGGCAGAATGGTCACATTTCGTCAGAAAGGGAACTTTACAAAACTGAACTCATATTTGGAAAAGATCAAAGAAGGGGTTGGGGACGGAGTATTGAACAAGTATGGTGAACGGGGGCTCGAAGCGCTGCGATCTGTAACCCCGGTCCGGACCGGGTTAACAAGAGACTCCTGGTATTATCGGATTGAGCGTAAAAAGGGCAGTGCAGCAATCCGATTTTTGAACTCAAATGTTCAAAATGGGCAAAATATTGCGATCATTCTGGATGTCGGACACGGAACAAGAAACGGTGGTTGGGTGGCAGGACGGCATTATATTGAGCCGACAATACAACCGGTGTTTGACGCACTTGCTCAGGAATGTTTTCAAGAGCTCAAGGCTCATTAAACTCAAATTTAAGACCGCTTTTCTCTTCATATTCTTCTATGTAGTTATTAATTCTAATTTCCCAGAGAGGTCGGTACTTTGGGGGAAGATCTTTGTATATCACCATTTTATTGAGCTCATATTTAGCGTCTTTATACTCTCCTGATTCAAGTGCGTCATTAAAATCAGCTCCGAAATATGACAGCTTGGTTTCAATTGCTGCATATCTGGAATAACGAACGAGAAAAAAGCCAAGCACAACGGCAATGATAACCAATGCAACAAAAACATAAAATTTTATATTATACAACTTTGGGACTTTTTCATTGTCAGTATAAGAACCCATATGTTACCTCGTTATTGTGTTCAGTAGTGAGACGCCGATGTTGTTCGGTTTACAATATTTTATAATGATAGGGCGCGTCATCACGGTTTGTTTCATAAATGAGTTTGACAGATTGGTTTTTTTTCATGTTATTTGATTGAGACATATTTGCTTGCGTTTAACATCTCTATTTCGACCCGGCATTCAGAAACAAGATAATCCATACCATTTTATCACATATTCATTACTGTATAGGGGGAATTATGACAGAGCCGCTTGATGAACAAGTCGTTGAGCTACGATTTGATAACCAGAATTTTGAAACGAATGTCAACAAAAGTATTGAGACAATTAACAGACTTAAAAAGTCTCTTGATTTGGAAGATGCCGGAAGCAGCTTCGAATTGATATCCGATGCCGCAGCGGATGTTGATATGAAGCCGATAGAGAGTTCATTAGACAATATTATTTCCAAATTTAATATTCTTGAAGGGGCCGCAGCAGTTGCTTTAGGAAATATCGTTACAAAAGCCGTTAACGCCGGGGTATCGTTAGTTAAATCAATGACTGTTGATCAGGTAACGAGCGGCTGGGCTAAATATGAATCAAAAACGCAGTCTGTTCAAACAATTATGGCGGCAACAGGGAAATCAATTGATTACGTCAACAGTCGTTTGGAAAAACTGATATGGTTTGCAGATGAAACCTCATATGATTTTGCCGATATGGTTAACAATATCGGGAAATTCACATCTGCCGGCGTCGATCTCGATACTGCCGTGAACTCAATGATGGGCATCTCAAACTGGGCGGCAATTTCCGGCGCAGGAGTGCAGCAGGCATCTCGTGCAATGTACAACTTGTCGCAATCGATTGGGATGGGCTATGTCGGAGTCGCCGATTGGCGGTCAATTGAACTTGCGAATATGGCAACATTGGAGTTTAAAGAGACCGCAATTCAAGCCGGTGTGGCAATGGGAAAACTGCGGCAGGATGCAAGCGGAACGATCAGAACACTCAGCGGCATGGAAGTTACCGCAGAAACAATGCGGAACACATTGAAAGACAAATGGCTTGATAACGACGTTCTTAACCTCACACTGGATGAATACTCCTCATTTGCAAACCAGTTGAAAGAATATCAGGAAGCCACCGGGCAGGACAACGCTACTGCGGCGATCCAAGAAATGTTGAAGCTCGGCCTGATTGATAAAAACTCTCTCGGTTACAGATCTTATATAAGGGCACAGGAAGCAACAACTTTTACACAGAGCTTAGCTGCAACTGCCGACGCAGTGAGCAGCAGCTGGATGACGACATTTGAGCTAATTTTCGGTAATTATGAAAAAGCAACCAAATTATGGACCGGTGTAACAAACGCGATGTGGGACATTTTTGCCTCCTCCGGTGAAAAGCGTAATGAAGCACTTAAGAGTATATTGAACTCTAATTTACAGCAATTTACAGATGTGTTAGATGATGGGCAGGATTTTTCAGTCCGGCTGTTCAACAAATTATATGACATTACAAAAGAAAATTTGGGTGAAGACGCTGCAAATGCATTGATCTCAAATTACAAGTCACTTGAAGAGCTGTTGCAGAATGCCAACATTTATGACGCTACCATTCAAAAAGGTGTTGAAAGTGTCATTCAAGATTATACATCAGACGCTTTGAAATATGAAGATCTCATTGAGCGGTTGGAAACCGGAGAACTGACTCTAAAAAATGCCGCAGTGCGATTGGCAACCGGTGTTTACGGCAAGGATGAAGACACTGCCCGCAGAACGGTTGAAGCGTTGGGATTTGACTATGAGACGCTGTCCAAATATGCAGAGGCATGGCGAAGCGGTTATCAAGTTGACTGGGACACTGAGCAGAAGAATTTAGTCAGCGGGCTTCGTGAAACGGTTTCAACATATTTAAAAGCTGCGGAAGAAATTAAGGCCAATACGGCCGGTGAGGGGTTTTTCGGATCGCTCAAAGAACTCAGCGGACGTGATAAACTGCTTGGCGGAATCGGGAACATCTTAGGGACGGTGAAAGATATTTATCTGTCCATCACCACGATGTTTGATTCTGTAACAGGAGGCGGCGGAGTTTGGAAAACTTTGATTGATTTATTTTATAAGTTCAGTCAAATGGTGACACTCATCTCTGTACCTTTTAAGAAATTGAACGAGCTGCTAAACGGGGTTGATATTTACGGAACCCATTACGCCGGACTTTTTGAAATCGTTTCTTCGGCTTTTCACAGTTACATTGAGGTGCTTCCGGATCGGGTTCAACAGGTCATTGATAATATACGGAATAAAATTGAGAGTGTAAAAACGAATTTTTCCGGTATTATCGACAGAATTTTCGGAGAGCAAAAAGAGCTGGTACTGATTAATGAGGACGGCAAGGCAGAAACCGTTATCAAAAGAGTCGGCGGGCTTTTTAATGATCTGAAAAAAAAAGTTTTAACGGTATCTTCCGTTTTAGTTGGCCCGGTAGGGACCGCTATTGTTTCCATATTCAGCGCGATTGCAGCGTATTTATCAAAGAGCCGAGAAGAAGGAAGCGGAATATTCAGTGTCTTTGGGTTCATTTATGATAAATTAAGCGCTTTTTGGAAAATGCTGAAAGATATCGGAAAGCGCATCAAAAAATATATCAGTGACATTATGCCGGATGGGATTTCAAATGGAGTTCTGTCGTTTGGCGATAAATTAGAGCATATTTGGTCATGGATACAGCAGAAATACAGTGGGCTGAAAGATATTCTCGGCGGTTTATTCTCAGGAAAATCGGAAGATATCGAACAGGTGTTCAATAAAATCAAAGAGAAGATAAGCGGCACTTTGGATAAGATATCGGCTTACGTGCAAAAGAAAGCACGCGGCATGAAAGCCGTTCTTAAAGGACTGTTTTCCGATAAGCAAGAAGATAAAGAATGGGCTTTAAATAAGATTGCTGATATTTTGAACTTGACGAGAGCCATTGAATATATACAAAAAAAGATTCGCGGATTAAAAGCGATTTTCAGCGGATTGTTTTCAGGTGATCAAAAAGATAAAAATCAGGCCGTTGAAAAGATAAAAGATATTCTAAGGAAGATCAGCAAAAACATTTTGGGAGCTGCCACAAAAGCAGGTAAACAGGTAACAAGTGTTTTTAAATCTTTGTGGCAAAAAATCAGTTCGTTTTTCTCATTTCAGCAGTTTTACGAAAAAGCAAAAAGCAAGTTATTATCTGTAGTTCAAAGTGTGAGCAAAGCGTTTGAACCCATCGGAAAGAAAGCCGGACAAATTCGAACACGGATAGAGAAAAATATTTGGCCGGTATTTCAATCTTTAGGCAAAAAGATCAGTTCTTTTTTCACGTTTCAATGGCTACCTGAAAGTGCAAGAAATAAAATTCTGTCTGTTTTTCAGTCTGTAAGCAAAGCAGTTGATCCGTTTATCAAAAAATTAGAGCATATTTGGTCATGGATACAGCAGAAATACAGTGGGCTGAAAGATATTCTCGGCGGTTTATTCTCAGGAAAATCGGAAGATATCGAACAGGTGTTCAATAAAATCAAAGAGAAGATAAGCGGCACTTTGGATAAGATATCGGCTTACGTGCAAAAGAAAGCACGCGGCATGAAAGCCGTTCTTAAAGGACTGTTTTCCGATAAACAAGAAGATAAAGAATGGGCTTTAAATAAGATTGCAGAAAAAGTTAAGACAGTATTTGACGGGATAAAAAATGCATTTAAAGGCAGTCCGATCGAAACATTTTTAATCTCAGTGGAAAACGCGATTAATCGCATTTGGAATTCGGCGCCGATGAAGGGGCTCAGAAAAATTCTGTTTGGCGATAGTGAAGATTTTACCGGTACACAGATACAATACGGTGGAGCAAGAACATCAGGAACAAAAAACGGCAGTGTTTATGATCAACAAATCACGGATGACGAACTCGGGACTCGTCTTGCCAACAGGAATGCCGGAACCATTGACGAGGTTACAGGTTCAATTAAGGACCAAAACGGCATTCTCGGAGAACAAAACGGATTGCTTGCCAACACATCGGGGATTTTACAAGTTATCCTTGGAACTGCGAATGCCGTTGCTTTTGTTTTATGGAAACCATGGCGGATAGTGAATGCGATTTGTGTTGGGATTAAGTTAATCAGTTTGCTTGTTTTACTTATACGCGATAATCTTTCAGGAATTAATTATGATATCGCATTCACGGGAATAGAAAGCGGTGCAAAATTAATTAATAGCGGAGTCGAGTCTGTCAGTGAAACGGTTGGGCCGATTTCACGGTTGGAAGAGATTTTTATCGGCGTTAAAGAACGTATCACAAAGATCGCTCAAACGATAAAAGAAATTTTAGATAAGACTGATTTTTCAAAAATTGCGAAGACGATCTTGAAAATCGGGTTCGTAGTTCTTTTGTTATCCAAGTTACCGAAATCCGTAAACCTGGGAAAATTCGGGACATTCGGTTTAACGACAGCACTTGACGATTTAGCGGATGATATGCAAAAAATTGCAATATCTTTTGGGGTTATTGCGGGTTCATTTATTGCGATCGCGCTTTTGGTAAAAGTGCTCAAACAAGATGAGGGCGTGATTTCCGGCGCAATAGGAATCATGTTAGCATTGGCCATTGGGCTGTCCGCGATGTTTTTGTCGCTAAACAATCTTGATCTTTCGCCAACACTCAACTTGACATTCCCGGTTATCATCGGGGCGATCGCAGCGCTTGTTTTTATTGCCGAATTGCTGCTGGTGCTTTTAAAATTTGGAAATTTTTCGTGGCATGAAATTGGGCAAACAATTGCACTTATCTGCTCGATTATTATATCGATCGGAATCACCGGGCGATTAATGACCCGAGTGCTCAAACAAGGTGAAACATCGGTCAGCGCGGCGGGTTCTTTTATCGGAATCGGGATAATGTTGTTCGGGTTGGCGAATCTTATATCCACGGTTCTAAACACGATCACTGCATTCAAAAAGTATTTTGATAAAGTGCAAAGCGGCGAAGACGTCGCCAATACAATTCGCGCTTGTGTAGCAACATTTGTCACTATAATAGCTGCATTATTTGCGTTAGCAGCAGCCGTTAGAAGTGTAAAAAAACTGTCAAAAGACACAAACGCGAAATCAATCGCCGCATTTTCATTGATATTACTTGGGTTACCTAAGTTTATTGAATCAATTGTTCGAATCTTAGATTCCATGAAAAGTTTAACCGGCGCTGCGTTAAAAGATGGTTTAACAAACAATGATTGGACTGATGCCGGCACGTTACTTACGGCAGGATTAATTATAGCCGGAGCAGTTGCATTAATTAAATTTGCAACTTCAGCCATGCAATCACTCGACAATATTCATTTCATGTCAATTGCGGGGTATGTAGTGGCGCTCACCGGGCTCAGCTTGTTTTTAACAAAGATAATGTTGATGCTGAATGTAATGCGGTCAATGGGCGACTCCACTGCTGTAATTGCGTATTTTGGAGCAATTGCATTGCTCATCGGCGCACTTTCGCTTTTAATGAAAACATTTGCATCAATGAAAATTGAAAGCATTGGGAGTTTATTAAAATCACTGTTTGGACTTATCGGTGTTACAGCCGTTTTGTCATTATTTGCGAGCGCACTTCTTTATCTTATCTATATTTTTGAAACAAAATCGATTGATATATCATATATCGGAAAAATCTTGGCTGCACTTACCGGAGCCGCTGTAATTATATCAGCGATGGCATTTGCATTGGTCGCAATACAAAAAGCATCAAAACTTTTAGGTATTTCAGACGTAAAAAAGGCCTCTAAATTTTTAGCAATTTCCGGCATCGTATTGTTGGCAATTGCCGCGTTTATTCTTGCGGTGTCGTTTTTAATACCAAAAGCGAACTTTGAATCATCAGCATTTTCCGGATTTATCGATGCGTGTTGGAAGGTCGCCGGTTTATTGGGTGCTATCGCGGTTGCTGTCGGAATTATAGCATTTGCAACAAAATCACTCTCGATTACAAATTATGCAAAATCAATTGGTATTTTAACAATCGCTGCGGGTGTATTAGCCGTAATTGCCGCGTTTATTCTTGCGGTGTCGTTTTTAATACCAAAAGCGAACTTTGAATCATCAGCATTTTCCGGATTTATCGATGCGTGTTGGAAGGTCGCCGGTTTATTGGCGGTCATGGCAGTCGTGATGGGCGTCATCGGAGCGTTCAACGCCGGCGTGATCGTGGCGGTTATCATTGGAGGAGTCGTTTTAGGGATTGTCCTTGGCATAATATCCGCACTTATTTATTTGGTTGTTGAAATTAGTAAAAAAGCCAGGGAGTTGGACAGTGAGCTTGCAGACAGCGGTGGGATTTTAGAAGCTATCAATTATGTCGGTGAATTCATTAACGCATTCATGGGCCTTTTAGGTGATATGGTCGGATCATTTGTTGGGTCTGTTGTCGGGTCGTTCACAGATACATTTGCGACGTATCTCCCGTCTATTGCAACCAGCCTATCCGATTTTTTGACAAATTTGCAGCCTCTGCTTAACTCACTTGATGACCTTGGCGAGGATCATTTAAAGGGCGCCGGAGTGTTGGTTTTGATTCTTGGTGCGATCTTCTGTGCGGAGTTCTTCACAATATTGACAACCGCGATATCAAAGTTTGCGGATCAAGAAAAAATGGCAGAAGTTCTCAGCAGTATTGGGGACATGGTGACAGATGATCTCAAACCGTTTCTTGATACCATCGCAGATTTTGGTGAAGATGAATTAACATCAATTGATAATTTCAATGACATCATGAAAAAGCTTGTTACACTGAGTTTTTTCAACAGTGTTGCCACGTTTATTGCAAAATTCGGAGTTGATAACCAATTAGGTACAGCGTTATCAAACCTGAATGATATTGTTGCTGATGACGGTGTATTAAGCGAATTTCTTGTCACGGTAAAAGATTACGGAACCGATGAACAATTAACAGCGATCAATAATTTCAATGAAATTATGAAAAAGCTCGCCTCAATCACCGCGTATGAAAAGCTTAATTCGTTTATTGGTTCATTTGGGTCCAAGGTCGATTTCGGTAACTTCAATGAGAATATGAAAAGTCTCGGAGAGGGAGTCGCGGATTTTTATGCAGAAGTATCCGATGTGAATATACTAACGGTCTCGATGTCGATTTCTTCAATCGGGGCAATGCTCAGTTTGCTTAAAAGTGATGTGTTGAAGAGCGGTAGTTTTATCGTCGGGGCAGTCAGCCCTACGAGTATTAAGACTGCGTTCACAACACTTTTGGGGGACGGAGGAGCAAATATCGGTGTTGTCGGTTATTTGAATGCATTTGTTGAACGAACGAATGGGCACGATTACACCAACGCGATAAATGCAGCCGGGGTTATTTCAACCTTATTAAATGTGTTGTCAACAAAATGGGATAACCTGGATCAGTTTGTCAAAAGCAAAAACAAAAAAGCGAAGAGCTTTGAGAGTACACTCCAATGGATTACAGAAACTTTGCTTAAAAAGCTGGTCGCGCTGCAAACCGGAAGCAAAGAACTTGACACTCAGCGAATTATTGATATTTTCTCCGCTATCGGGACGGTGCTTAATGCAATGTCATTCGGAGATTACGGGACTGTCGGATTCTCCCTGTGGGATGAGAAGGTTCAGGAAGATGTTATCGGCACTTTACAGTATTTTGCCAATGAACTTATCCCGGAATTAATCAAATTGGACATTGCATTAGGCGGACAGGATTTCTCTGCTGTTAAGGCATTGGGAGAAACCATTTCTGCGATATTGGCGCCGCTGAGCATAGAACAGAACATGTCACCTGAAGATATTCAAAAGCGGCTTGTTTCAATGAGAGAAGTAATTGTCTCTGAAATGGAACAGTTGAATGAAGCATTGGCAGAAACAAATTCCGATGGAAATTCTTTGGCAAGCATGTTCAATAGTATCTCGAATTTCAGCGTTGATTTGAACAGCTTCTCACAGATCGGCCAATATGTCGTTGAAGGGCTTACAAACGCTTTTTACAACGGAGACAACCAAAGCGCAGTATATACAGCGGCTTTTTCATTGGGGTTACAGATAAAAAGCGGCCTGATGGCTGCCACAGACGAGCATTCACCATCAAAAGTGGCGGAAACAATCGGTTTATTTGTCGCAGAGGGATTAGTCAACGGTCTTAAAGGCGGCAGTTTGGAGGTTCAGCAAGCCGCAGCGATGCTTGGGCTGGACCTGAACCGTTCGCTGAATAAAGCAGTCACAGAGCATGAAGTCAACATGGCTGCATATAACCTGCAAGATGAGAATCACTTTAACATGCCGGACTTCACTTATACCAATCGGTTTGGAGAAGAATGGATTGATTTTGATGCGATGCGGTCATGGCTGCATGAAAAATTCGACTCATCTTTGGGTCCTGAAATTATTGACAGTTATGTCGGTGCATGGCATGGTGCTTTAGCTGAAAGTGAACATGTTATTCAGGATTCAGATTATGCCGCGATGATGGGAAAAATCGCCAGAGGTGACTTTGGTCTCGGTGAAGACAGCATCATTGCTGGGTTAACTGAATTTTATTCCGCAGAAGCCGACGCAGTCGGGCTCGCCACACAGGCTTATGAAGACTATAACTCCGTCCTTGACGGAACGTTAAAGATCAACCAAGATCTGCTGCGGCAGCAGAAAGAAAACCCGCCGATGACACCGGAACAGTATCAGGAGATGCTGGAAAAAGATCAGGAAGCGTGGGAAAAGCTTAACTCCGGTGAACTGCATAAGCTTGCAGCTCAAAATGGAACTACCTGGCAGGCAGAAGCGGCGAAACTCGGGTACAACCCGGATAACCTGAACCGATTGGCAATCGGCAACTATTTATATTCCCGGTCTGATTATGAAGATCTGATGCTTGCAATCCTGGCAGAGAAAGAGCTTGCAAAAACCACCAAAGAACTTAAACCTTTGGATGAATTCAAAGTTATTCCGGAAGGAACAGCCGAAGAGACAGAAAAAAAAGCCGGTGCCATCAAAAATTCGCTGAACGGCTTGATAGGAGAAACAGACCGCATACGGCCGGAGAAGAAGTCCGATAAGATTATCGAAAAACTTGCGGAAAAAGACGAGCCGGATTCCTTTGTAATCCGCGGATCGATTGCCACAGAAACAGGCGAAACAGTTAATGAACTGGACACGATTTACAGCATCCTGATGACAGGGGCGGAACTGACAGATGAGCAAATCGCTTATTTAAATGAAGATCTTTATGACCTTTTTAATGGCGGCAAGTTAGGGAACGGTATTGAACAGCGGGCGCAGCAGTTGGAAGAACTCACCGGTGTAAGCAAAGAAGCAGCGCTTTATTACTCAAAAGCTTTTGCCAGTAACCCGGCGGATAAAAATGCTTTTGCCTCTTACGTCCCAATATATAAAGCTTATTTGAGCCAAACGGAAGCCGCGGCAGCGCAGACTGCGCAATCCAATAATGATATTGTTCAGGCATTTTCAAAATGGATAACAGAAGGTGTTCAAGAACAGGGAATCGAAGCATTATCCGACGGGGTAATAGAGCTCGATGTGTCTTCGCTTGCAGATGAAATAGGCATCGATACTGAAAAAATGGATGGGCTGCTGGGTGACAAACTTACACCGGACGGAAAATTTGTACTCAATATCGATGATTTTATTGACGGTGCAAGCTCTATCGATCAAGTGTTTTCAATGCTCACATCGGCCGAAACGGTAATGGGTGTTGTGAGTAAAATGATCGGAGACGAGACCGGGTCTTTAGGCGTTTACGATATTTTAGATCTTTTTGACCTATTCAGCGGAGAAACAAAAGGCCTCGGGGGGATATTTTCGTCCGTCTGGAATACTGTGACCGGGATCGGGAAAGATCTTGGGCTCATAGGTGAAGATGAAACCGATATTAATGTAGATTCCAGTCAGGTTACTTCCGCGGAAGTGAGCCTTGCCGCGATGCGTAAACAGTATGAGTTAACCAAGGACAGCGTCAGTGGAGAGCCGCTGCTGGTTCAGCAAGCGTATAAGAAGCGTCAAAATGGTGAGCTGTTGACAAGGGCCGAAGCAGCAGAACTTCAGAAACTTTATAATGGTTACATGGTCGGTACTCATACAGCTGCGGATTTGGAAAAATGGGGGTTCAACTGGGCTGATGAACTACGTTATTGGGGTAATGATTACAGCCAATATATTGATGACAGTATCGCATATGTTGATGAAGTAAGCGCGAAGATTGATGACGGGATTTACACCATCAAAAATCTGATGGAAGATGCCAATGCAGGGAAATTCGGTCAGACTTCCGAGATTCGGAAAAGGAACTTTACGGCCCTTGGTATGGATGCCGATAAGGTCGAGAGTTTATTTCAGAAGTATTTGGTCAATTCCGAAGAAGCCCTCTATAATATCGAAGATAACTACGGGCAGCTCAGCGATGCAGAAAAAGAGGCTATCGAACAGGCGCAGCACTATGAAGAAGTTTTGAACACGACCCCGCAAGGAGCCTTCAGAGCAATTTCCGATTTCCTGAGCGGGGTGGACAAAGTCATTCAGAACCCTGAGACCCTGACCAAGTTTAACAGCTTCATGAATGACGCAGCCGCAAACCTTGCAGCCATCTCGATCCCCAAGGCGTCAGAATTTGAGAAAGTTGCCGATTTCCTAACAATTCTTCGGACTGTGGCGAACGGTTCCGGAGGGATCAGCAATGATTTCCTGACTTTCATTCAGACGATAGAAGGTGCACTGAACGGAATTCAAATTAAAGAAGAAGCATTAACTCCGATCACCGAATTTTTTAACGCGTTGAACGTCGGACTAAGCGCAACAGACGGTTCCGGGATCTCAACATTCCTGCGTGATTTTTATAATGCCATTTCCGGTGATGCATCCGACGCGGGCGCTGCGGCAAACACCATTGTAAACGCCATCATCGATGCCTTTAACGGGCGGAAAAGTGATTTCATAGGTGTCGGCGCGGCAATCGTTCAATGGATTGCGGATTCAATCCGTGCCAACACGGCACAGGCTATTGATGCATCCCACACGCTGATCAGCAACATTATCGGCGCTTTCAACGAGGGACTTTCTTCTCCCGAAGCGTCAACAAAGCTGTCAGAGTCGTTGAAAGAACTGTTTGACAGTGTTATGGGTGAAGGAGAAAAAACAGCGCAGCAGGGGCAAAAACAGAGCGGTTCTTTCGCAGAGACGATGAAAAAATTCGGCAACAATGTCGTAATGTCCATGGCGCAGGCGTTCAGCGATCCTGAAAATGTAGAACTTATTCAAAATGGTTTGGGACAGCTCTTCGGTTTAACCGAGACCGAAGAAGGCGAAGGTTCCGATGGTGGGGTCAGCAATATTTCAGAAATATTCGGCGCTTTGAGTGACGGAATCGGCTTGATTACCTCAGCTATTGACCCGGGTGGAGCAGCCGCAGCCGGGATCGCGTTGGTCAACGGCCTTGCAGAAGGCGTGAACGAGTCAATGGGCGTATGCTACACAGCAGGAAACGCACTTCGCGGTGCATTTCAGATGCCGGGATACAGTGAGGGATTCGATCTCGGTATGCAGTACGCCATGGGATACGCGGCAGGTGTTGCCGCAGGGACAAGCGGAGCAGCCGCAGCCGGAGACGGTCTCGGAAATTCGGCGGTCGAAGGTACGGCAGAGGCCGGTGATGTTCAATCCCCGTCTAAAGTCATGCGCCGACTCGGCGAATACTTCAACATCGGTTTTGTCAAAGGGATTGACTCCGGAACCGGTGACGCATACCGCGCCGGTGAAGACATCGCCAACGCGTCTCTTTCCGGTGTTTCCGATACTGCGGGTATTCATTCTCCTGCCAAAGAAACTTACAAATACGGTGTATATTTTGACAAAGGGCTGGCGAACGGCATCCGAGCAGGCATTGATGAAGTTACCTCCGCTGCCACAACACTGACGACAGCCACAATGCAGACGTTCTGGGGGCTTAGCACAATTGAAGACCCCTTCGCGAATATATTCGGTGAAGACGGGGTTGACAGTTTTGAAGAGCTGTACGCGACGAGTGAAAAGCTGCAACAAAGCATGGCTAAGGTTGACCAAAACTATTTGCGAGCGTTCAGTCTTGACACAGTCACATCCGCGTTGAGCAAACTGCGGGAAGGCATTGCCTTAACCTCCGATGAGACAATCGAACTCAACGGACTTCTTTACAATATCAAAATGGGTATATTCGGAAGCGGAAGCGAACGAACAGACATTTATAAAAGCCTCGGTTTTGATAACGATCAAATGCGCAACCTGCTCGCTTACGGGATCGAAGGATCTATTGCGAAAGGTGTTCAAAGCGCAAAAGTGTCGGTTGAAGAGTTGGCGAAATATACAGGCAAAACACTTGATCTCAGTCAGGTTACACAGGCTGAGGTCGATATTGCCAGGGCGATCATTGATGGTGTGTATGGCGTTGGCAAAGCCCGCGAAGATTATTTCGGTGGCGCGTATGATTATTATCAGTCCCTTGCCGAAGCAGTGAACAGAGGTGAGACGATCAACATCATCGATGAAAAAGGCATGGAGGACGCGGTCATCAAAATTGGCAATACGATTGATCATATTGAGGAATCACATCCCACGGTCAGTGTGGTTGTTGACGCGAACGCCGCTGCGGCCTATGCAGAATTTGATAAATTCAATGGGTATGCCGGAAGAAGATTGAGCCAAACGTTTTTATTTGCCGGAGACGCCGCGAAATTAGCAGGAATGAGCCTTAACAACAAAGACTCAGGAACGGGGACAGTCAATAATAATTACACGACTAACGTGAGCCAAACTTACAACACACCGAAAGCGCCAAGCAAGATTCAGAATTACCGTAATCTGAAAACTGTTGTTGCCCGTTACGCAAACGGTGGCGGGGGCCGGATCGTTGTCGATTAGAAGTTAAAAAAGGAGCAAAATTATATGATTCAGTCCTTTACGGTTGTGAACCATAAAGGAGAAAGTATCTTAATGGAGATTAAGAAGCCGGAAGACACCGGCTTCTTAGTTTCTTCCGTAACCGGTATCACACCACCGGAGTCAGATATTTCTTCTGCGGAATATGCTCTTCATGATGGGTCTGACATGGGGAACATACGTGTCACGGACCGCGAAATTGTGTTCACAATTATATTTTATCAAGACAATAAAGATAATGACTCTGTTGAAACACTACGTTGGAAAATGTATCGATATTTTCCGTTGAAAAAAAAGATAACGCTGAAAGTCACAAATGACCACGGAACATACTCTATTGACGGATACGTGCAAAACATCGATTGTGATATTTTTACCAGTCAAGAGGAAGCGACGATCACGATTAATTGCCCGGACCCATATTTCCGACAGGATACGGAGACAAGTTTATATTTGTTTACCGTGATTCCTAAATTTGAGTTCCCAGTCTGTTTTGAGCCTACTAAAGAATTTGGTGAGATCAAGGTTTATCCGGAAACCGATATTGTGTATACAGGGGATGCAGACACAGGGATTGTGATCAGAATGGAGACATTCGGTGACGTAAGCAACCCGCTTATTTACAATTTGAGTGACCATACATTCATCGGTATCGATTCTACAAAGTTGTTTCTCAAGACCGGTTACAGGATAAAACGCGGCGACATCCTGACAATCAACACAACGCGCGGCAATAAGAGCGTTTCCATCTATCGTGACGGAAAAAACGTTAATATTTTATCCGCGTTGAAGAACGGAAGCAGCTGGTTCAGTCTATCCCCGGGATCGAATCGTTTTTATTACGGCGCGGACTCCGGATCTTACAATCTGCGTGTGAATATCAGTTATGTAACGAAATATTACGGGGTTTGAAATGTACAGTGATCAGTTGTTACTAAATATTTTTGATAACGAATTTAATCATATCGCAATTATTGATGACTATACATCATTAATTTGGACCGAGAAATATCAGGAAGCGGGGGATTTCGAACTTGAAATGCGCTATGACGAGAAGTGGAAAAATATTCTGAAACAGGATTATTATTGCCGGATTGACCCGTCAGAGCGGACGATGATTATTGAAAAAGTGCAGATTGAACGTGACGATGATGGGCTGTCTGTTATGACCGTTAGCGGAAGGTCTTTGGAATCAATATTAGATCGTCGTATTGTTGTTAAAAAGCAAACATTTGGAACGACAAAAAATGACGATGGCGAAGAAATCAAGAAATTGGTGAATATTCAAGACAGCATTAAAACAGTGTTTGAAAATGAAATCATCAGCCCGGAAAACGAATACCGAAAAATAGCGAATTTAAAATTCATCCCGTCAGAAGACGCTTATATCGCCGGTCTCAAGTTTAATCAAGATTATGACGGGGATTCGATACTTGATGTTATTGAGGATCTATGCAGTGACAAGCGAATCGGATATAAGATATTGCAGGACGAGGAAAATAATTTTAACTTTCAGTTTTATAAAGGCATCGACCGTTCCATGGAGCAGAGTGTGAATGAAGTTGTGGTATTTTCTGAAAACTATGACAATCTGATCTCCAGTGAGTATTACTCGGATAAATCTGAATTTTATAATGTTCTGTATGTTACGAAATCGAACTCCGGAACAGGAGCCTCAGGTTCGACAAAAATCGAAGTCGATCTCGATGAAGCGCCAGCACGTGGGTTAAACCGGCGGGAGACAACTTGCAGCGAGTCAGACCTCCAATCAAAGTATAAGACTTCTGAAAATAAAAGTCTTTCAAAGGAAACGACAAAAACAAAGGGGCGAATTAAACTCAAGAAAGACTGCAAGATCAAAGAGGCTTTTGAAGGCGACATCAGTTACGAGAGTATGTTTGTTTATCCGGATGATTATCAGGTTGGTGATAAGGTGCAATTTATTGATATTTACGGAAATAATCGCGCATTGACGGTCACGGAGATGGTGATCGGGCGTGATGACAGTGGGTACACGATAGTACCGTCATTTGAGGATATTGATGAAGGGTATGATCCCGACCTTGATACGGAATAAACTGTAATAAGGAGGTTAATATTTTATGGCTTTTACTTATGGCTTTTATAACTCGCAAAATGGGGACCGGGTTTACGACGCCGACCAGTTCTCGTCATTTTTAGACGGAATTGTGTATGACGGCGTATATGAGGCGGTCGGTGACAAGTTTTTTGTATCTTCCATAGAGGATGAAGCTTTGACCATCCAGGTCGGTGCAGGGCGCGCTTGGCTGATGCATACTTGGTCTCTGAACGACACCAATTTTTATTTGACAGCAACTGCGTCTTTAGACGTCTATGACCGAATTGACGCAGTTGTGCTTGAAGTGGACAAGGAAATTCGAGAGAACTCTATCAAAATTATTGAAGGCGTGCCGTCCGATTCCGTTCCCTCTCGGCCCGTGTTGAAAAATGAGTACAATATTCGACAGTATCCGCTGGCTTATATTTACCGTGAGCACGGCACAACGACGATCCCCAACACTCACGCCGGGACGAGCGAAACCGATACCGAGTCTGCTGCGGAATGTATTAAATTTATGGTCGGTTCAAGTGAGCTCCCCCTCTGCTCCGCTCTCGCCTTAGCCGGCATCCCGTCCGGCGGGAAGATCGGTCAGGTGCTGGCGAAAAAGAGTTCGGAATCCGCCGCGGTGGGGTGGTATGATATTGATAAGCTCCCGTATGATACGTGGTATCTTTGTGATGGGATTACGGAGAATAATGTTATCGCTGCGTATAAATTCGTTGGCGGCGTTTCGGAAGCACAAGCTCTAAAACCTGTAAATGAGAACAAAACTCATACATTGACAAAGTACAATGATACAATAACATGGGCTTCGAGTACCGGATTTTATGTGTCCGGCAATGGCGGATTAAATAACAGCCTGTTAGCTAATTCGACCGCAATAAAAAGCGCAGTAATTAAATATTCAATAACTAACACTTCAAAAATAAAATGTTTGTTAAATGTCAGTAATGCATTTCGAGCGTATTTGTCTTCTGGTGTATATGTTGCGGGCGCATCTCCAACTGTTTATACTACAGTACCGAATTTAAGTTTTAAATTTGTTACTGCCAATAAACAATATTTTGGTCCCAGTACCGCTTCATTATACAGTGCAATTATATGCATGACGACGAGAGATGCCGGTCATGTATATATTAATTCCGAAGATATGGATCGTTCGACAATAAAAGGGTTTGATTTTAAATCGGAGTGTTTATTGGTTGGTACGAATACCGGAAGATCTGGCTCAACATTGTGGTATTTTGGCGATTTTAACATCGAATATTTAGCACTGTACGACACAGAGTTTACAGACGATCAACAGCGAATACTTTATAACCAGGTGGTCGCTGATCACGCAAATAGTTTTAAATAAAGGAGGACGACAATGATTTTAAAATATAGCGGCACGAATTTTGATTGTGCTTATGCAATAAAAGCCAATCACGCGGTTTATTGTTGCGATGAAAATTACAGAAAGATTCATGTGTTCAGTTTCATCCACGGCGCTGAATGGGATGCGTTCACGCTCGAAGGCGGTGATTGGACGGACATTTCTGACATTCCGGAGTATACTGACAAGCTTCAAGCTGATATCGACTATCTCGATATGCAGACCGCTGACTTGGAGAAACAGGATGAGACGAACCGCGCAGATATCGACTACTGCCTGATGATGCTGAACGACGGAGCGGCGGAATGAGCAGCACGGTGAACGGGACGGCGATCGCGCTGATCCGCGGTGACACATTCATCTCCGACCTGATGATTGTTGACCCATCCGGAGAGAATTATATTCCGACGGAAGGGGAAACGGTGCGGTTTGAGATGCGCAAGTATAAAACGGACCGGGAGCCGATTCTGGCGATTGATATCCCGATCACTTCCTTGCGGCTGCGCCTCGCGCCCGAGCAGACTCGGAATCTGCCGTACGGGAGTTATGTATATAATATTTCATTGACAAAAGTAAACGGCGATGTTGATACATTTATCGCGGACGGAAAGATTCTGATTTATTAACCGAGGAATTTTATGAGCGACACAAATCAATTATCGGGTGTTTTGGGCGCTCCGCATACGTTTCACGGGTCGTTGAGCGGCGTTCGGGGCTTGACGGCAGACGTTACAATCCCGAATATCGCCGTCGATTGGTATACAGGGCCTTATGACATTACACCGTCGGTTGATATTCAAATGCTGCTCACGGAGGATAAGACGCTCAGTGAAAATGTGGTCGTTTTAGGGATCCCCTATGCGGAAGTCAGCAACACGAGCGGCGGATACACCGCGGTTATAGGATAAAGGAGATATGATATGGCGAATATTATTAATAAGATAGTGTACGGCGGGCAAGTTCTGATTGACCTGACCGCGGACACCGTCAGCGAAGAAAAAGTTTTAACCGGCATGACCTTCCATAAGCCGGACGGTACCGTCGGCACGGGCAGCTGCACGTTTGATGCCGACACAACGGACGCGACCGCGCAGGCAGCCGAAGTTTTGTCGGAAAAGACTTTTTATAAAAACGGCACAAAATTAACAGGCACGATGCCGAATATCGGTGAGCAGAAATCATCGATTAATACAGTCGATCAAGCTGTGAACATTCAAAATGGTTATCATGACGGGTCCGGTTCCGTGTCCATTGATGCGGTGGAACAGGCAAAGATTATCGCGTCAAACATTAAAAGCGGGGTGGAGATCTTAGGCGTGACGGGAGAATACACCGGAAGTGAGCTGATTAAAGCTACGACCGGATCCGCCTCGCCGAAAACTACGCAGCAGGTGATCCTGCCGTCGGATTCGGGTGAGTACGACTATTTTACGCAGTTTACGGTTGCGCCGATCTCATACACCGAGACTTTGAACAACGCAGGCGGTTACACCGTCACAATTGCCGCGTAAGGGAGGTAAATCATGGAACATTCAGCGAAATTTGAGCTTGTGAAGAAGTATTATGACAAGAAACTGTGGTCCGCAGCACGTGTCCGCAACGCGGTCGGGAAGTGGATCACACAGGAAGAGTGCGACGAGATCTTAGGAGCGTGATAAATGGCTGTCAATCGGGTTGTTTACGGCAGTGAGACCTTGATTGACCTGACCTCGGATACAGTGACTCCCGACAAGCTGTTTACGGGGGTCACTGCTCATTCTGCGTCGGGAGAGGTCATTACCGGGGAGGCGGCGGTCTCCGTAACCGATGAGACGCTGGCGATTCCCGATGGACTTTTGGAGGTAATTGATGGCTGATATTTCAAAAATAAAAATCGGCGAGACCGAGTACGATGTGAAAGATACTGCGGCTCGGGAATTGGCGGAGAATGCGAATAACAAGATTACTTACGGATACACGGAATTGGTTGACGGCGTTTCTCCGCTTGCTTCGGGGACGGTGTATTTTTATATCGAGCCGGAAAGCTGAGAATGAGATGGCAGGCACTGTATATTTAGGTGACAGCGGCGGAACCGCAAAAAAAAATCGCTTCGGTGTATGTCGGGGTCGACGGTTTTGCGAAACAAGCCGGTAGCATTTATATCGGCGACGGAGGGGGAATCGCACGGAAAGTTTATGAACCTGACGCGGTGAATGAAGTTTCCGTCTCGATCCCGGTGATGACATCGAACACCAAACCGAGCGGCACCGCTTCCGCGAGTTCGGAATACAACGCGAACACTTCGGCGTGGAAGGCCTTCGATGATAACACGGCGACGCAATGGACGAGCGCTTCCGAGACCAAATCCACGGGCGGGACGGCATGGCTTCAGTACGACTTCGGGTACGCTGTCCGCCCGACTTTGATGACTTACAAGGTGACGGGCAGCTATCGCGCGAAGGCTTACTCGCTGCTCGGCTCGAATGACGGTTCCGAATTCACGGAGCTCTCCTTCGGGTTATTGCCGAACTCTGTCAATGTGTTCACGGTGACGCTGAACACATTGCAGCGGTACCGTATTTTTCGTCTGGTGCTGATGGGGAAATACGTCGCCGCCGCGCGTTTCTTTGTTGCGGTGTTCGGGATTGATGGGTATAAGATGATGGACGAGTTGAATTGATTCTGTTCGATGAGAATGAATAAGAAATTATAATTTGCAATCATATTAACGAAATTCGCGATATGGATTTTCTCTCTATTCATACATTATTCATACATTTCAGGGGAAATTACGAGTAAAAACAGCGGATTTAATAATAAAGGATATGTGTATTTTCTATTTTAACATAGCATTTACGAGTAAAACGACTGCACTTAGTGGTGAAAAATGCGTTTAAAAGTTGTACGTTCATACACCATTCATACATTGTAATTTTCAGGATCCGGTTTTAGCTTAACAATACATAGAATAAAATTGCTCCAATAAGTTCATTTGATATTCTCGATTTCGGTTTTCAGCCAATCGGATGACCGCGCGGTATAGGTCTCTTCCGTGAGGTCGTCAATCTTATGGCCGACGATGCGTTTGATGGCGTATTCGTCTACTTTATATTTCTTGGCCATGGTGATGAAATGGGCGCGGCCGTCATGCGGGGCGTGTGCTTCGTTGAAATTGAGGTCTTGCTTTAGAGTTTTCAGGCATTCGCAGTAACGGGAGTTCGTGAACTTCCCGTTGTTTCCGATTTTCGGTGTTTTCCAAAACAGATATTTGTTTCCGGTAAGGACTGCTTTTTCGTAACGGTTTTTCACAAGATCGTACACTTTTGAATGGATCGGGACGATACGGTTCTTACCGGAGTCTGTTTTTACGCCGCCGCTCATAGTTCCTTTGACTAAATTGATATTTGCGGTTTCGAGTAATTCCAGTTCTTTTGGACGCCAGCCGGAATAGCACTGAATCAGAATCGCATCGATCCATTCGTAATTATTGATATTTTCCCACAAAAGTGAAATCTCTTCATCCGAGTACGGGATGTGATGTTTTCTGTTGGCAATCGCGGCTTTTTTGTCCTCTTTGGATATTGAGAAGGTACGGGCACAGTTACGATCCAATATCTCGTATTCTACCGCGTAGTCGAGCATTTTGTCAAAGAGGACTTTGATCAGGGTTTTTACGGACAACGGTGCTGTTTGCTCAACACCCTTGATATTTGCCACCCCTTCGTTCATGCAATATTTGATGTGACGTGCACGCAGCTCGTGAACGTCAAGGTTTTTGACTGTGGAGCAGTATTTCCATGCTAATTCACTGTTTACTTTGGCGGCAGGCGAAGCTTTTGGGTAGCAGACTGATTTCCAGCGATTAAACAGCTCTTCAACGGTCATGGAGTTGATGTAGTCAAAGGGGTGCTTATTATATTCTACGAGTGCGGAATAAGCCTCGTTATAGGTTGCGAAGTAACCGGTCGGTTTTAGAATTCTTGATATCGGTCTTCCGGCTTCGGTTTTGCCGACGGTAATCATGGCGCGGAAACGCTTTCGCAGATTCTTGTTTTTCAGTTCCGTGATTTGACCGAAGCCGTTCGGAAGGCGGCGCTTTTTCTTTTGCGGTTTGGCTTGATTATTGCTTTGTTTTTCTTTTAACGGAAATCCGCAATGAGGGCAGTTCATCGCTTTATCGCTTATCGGCAATTTACATTCTGGGCATGTAATCAGCATTGATATTTTCTCCTTATGTACGAATAATTATACTCCTACATTTGAAAACTTCGAATTATAAACTTCAAGAGGAAAAAGACAGTTTCGTGTGATATTAACCCGCCCGATAGTATGCCAAAAATGCGGAGGCCTGACGGTTATAAAAGACTACCGCAGAAGAAAAACAAAGTCATTTTCCGGGCGAGTGATATTCTATAAAGTTCCGCGGCTAATCTGCCTTTCATGCAGGTCTGTTGCAACAGTATTACCTGAATTTATCGATCCATTTAAACAGTATCTGCTTGATTGATATTCAACCCACCAACTTTCTCTTTCGAACTTAGCTTCGTGCTTTTAGAATTCTTATCACGAAAGGAGTCTAAAAGATGAGCGATATTTCAAAAGGAAATGTTCCGGTATGGATAGCGGCAAAAGTTTATGGGAAAGACCCGGCGTGGATCCGAGCAGGTCTGGTGTCCGGGTGGCTGCCGATCGGTTTCGCGACGAGAAAAGGTCATCAGGTTACGGATGTTTCTCAAATGAATGGTAAATACGGGCGAATTAACTATTATATTTCGCCGAAGCTGCTCTATGAACATACCGGGTATAGGTGGGAGGTACGTGATGAACGCTAAGATTCGCCCTGAATTGTCGAAATCGAATCCGTATTGGATTAGCAAGCATCGTTTCTACGAACTTAAACATTTCTGTTTACAGTATCCCGAATGGGAGAAAGCGGCGAACGACATATCGTTACGGATACGTTCTCAAAACTATGAAAAAATAGGTAAAAAGGGGAACACAGTTGAAAATCCGGTCTACGACTGTGTGGAAGAGCGTGACAAATATACTCGGAAGATGGATGTGGTTGTAAGCTCGGCAAAAGAAGCATCTGAAGGACTTGGGTGTTACATCCTGATTGCAGTAACGAAGGGACTTTCGTATGATGAGCTGCGGGTCTCATGGAACATACCATGCTGTAAGGAGCTCTACTACGAAGTTTACAGAAGATTTTTCAGAATTCTGAGTAAAAAAAGAGAGTAGACCGCTTACTTAGATTTAAACAAAGCAATCTATGTTTGTATTGAATTGAAAAATATTGACCTTTATCGAGTGAAAGGCGGTACTGTATGAATAAAGATAAGGTAATGTTGCATCAAGAAATCTGTGAGAGAATGACAAAACTTTATCAATCGAAGAATCACGATTATGGTGACAGTTTTGTAAAATTACGAGCTGAATATCCAGAGGCGATTTGTTACAGGTTGACTGATAAGTTAAATCGGTTAAAGACTCTTTATAAAACGAAAGATCAACGAGTCCAAGATGAATCGACCGCTGACACACTGATTGACATCGCGAACTATTGCATTCTGGAACTGATTGAGTTAGAAGGAGATAACGGAAATAACAACTCCTTTAATGAAAGAAGTTAAAGCGATTTACTCGTGAGTGGGCGACGGATGAGTCTCTCATTCGCCTGGGTCCGTTCGATTCGGACCAACTTCTTTAATTTTTTTTCAAAAGAGGAAAATGTATAAATACCGATTTTGATAAAAAGCAGTATTGAGTCTACCGTTCAAAATGGTATATTCAGAGCATTGAAACCCTTCATTAACCGGTTTTGCATGGACTTATATGAAGAGACAATGACGTCTCTATTGGTTTTAAAAAAGTTGTTGATTTATTGTTGGAAGAAAGGATAATGTTTAAAAATGACAGGAAATGAGGAAATGGATTTCATCTTAGAAAAGATGAAGAGTCAGTTGTTTTCGTCCGAGACAGTGGACGAGAAACTTCTCTCTGATTATATGAGAGGATTACAGATTAAACTTCAGCTTTTGCAGGCTGAAGAAGCGAAAGTGAAGCTCGAAAAAGAAACAGAGCTTCGTGAGAAAGATATTCAGCTCCGTGAAAAGGAGTTGGAAAATTCGGGGAAAATCACCCCTGCACATATCTTCGTTTTTATCGGAGATATTCTGAAAACCGCAACCGCGTTTGTCGGTTACGGAATGTTGTTGAATGCTCAAAACAAATTTGAGCAGAACGATTCTTACTCGCTGTCAGCGAGTAAAGATCTCGGTCGTCAGTTTCATACGCTGTTGAAGCGCTAACTGATAAAAAGAAGGACCTGCGTTTATTCGCATGGTCTTCTATTTTTTTTTTTGAGTGTCTTTTGATATGCGCTATTTTTATACTCCGAACAATCCGGACGGGTCCCACTTCGGGGATCTGTATTTATGTGATCACCCTGTGTACTCCCGTTCGACTTTATTTAAGCGAGGCCGAAAGGGTCTTGCAGTCATTCGACAATATTTTAATCCGATCACAAAAACAACTTTTTGGAGGGAACTTGATGACGACTTAGCCAGTGATATTTATTTGGCAGGTAGTTTCGATGCGCTATTTGAAAAACGATCCGGTTATTGTGTGGACGGGGTTTATCCGACAGTGTCTGTACGGCAAATAATGTGGGCGCTGCGAATGAAACCATTGAAAAAACAACGATGGGAAACGGTTTTCGACAGGAAGGAAATATGATGATCATGAAATGTTGAAATCACAACACTTTGGTCGCTGCGTCTGTCATCGGCGCACACATATTGTATGACGTCGCGTAAGGATGCGTTGCTCAGCATCTTCTGTTTATATTTTACTTGGATGAAGAGAAACCATTCATTCGAACCGAATATTTATGAATAATTTTAACGAATTGAAAGGATACCAAATATGATTACAAATGCATCAGACAATGAAAAGAAAAATGAATACGAAACAATCCGTGATCACGGTGTAGCACTTGACGGACAGGATGTGGTTATTGTATCCAGAAGGCAATGGATTATTGATTGGCTGGATCGGCATGGGTTTCATGGTGAAGTTAAGGGAGCTGTAACTGCTGATGATATCCGTGGCAAGTATGTAATCGGTGCTTTGCCGGCGCATCTTGCGCAGTATGCCGGATGTATGTTC
>CAVGTH010000003.1:37899-65364 GCA_963632045.1 Roseburia faecis
GAAATATTGAGTTTAAAGGAGAAAAATATGTTAGATTTTGTTATTATTAAATTCATTGTTAGCTTGGTGTAGATTATAAAGTTTGACCGTTTAATGAAAACGGAATTGGAGAAAGAGGAGTAACATCCTCTTCATTTTTTTTTTTTTTTTTGTAGACCCTCCTAACGAATTTTGCAAGTTCTTTAATGAAGAACTACGAAAAAGGAGGAAGCATGTCGATTATTGCGATAGTGTTGTTCTTATTCGCGGTGTATATCGATGCAAAAGCTTTGATTTGGCTTGCGATCGGTGCGTTGCTTGTGAACGGAACAGTTAAGTTGTTTGTCAATAAAGACAATAATGGAAAGAAGTAGTATCAGAATTAAGCCCTGTAAAAGGGCTTTTATTTTTTTCTCATGGAAAGGTGGAAAAATGAAAAAAATGTTTCTCAATATTTCGGCGTTTGCCGGAAAATGCTGGCGGAAATTCAAGGAATTCTGCAAATGGCTTATGAAAAAGGCAGAGGAGATTGCTAATTTCATTGCCGATGAAGAAAACTCAGCAGCGATCGCTACTATCACGGCCGTTATGAGTATCGCTCTTCCGTTGGTGAAGCGGATTATCAAAAAGCCGGATTATAAGAACGAGCTGGAGTACCAAAGGCGTCACATTTATGACAGCTCACTCGGTCATCATTGGACACTGAGAAGAGAATTGTCGTCAAACCAAATGATTGAGCTTGCCAGAAGAAAGGCGAATGGTGAGCCAATGAGTCAAATTTTAGAGAGTATGCGTGTACTCTTATAATTTTCATGAAAGGCAGCAAAAAATGAAACTCATGCAGTTAGGAAAAACAGCTGTGTCATGCCTGCGCAACGCATCCCCGGTTATATCTGCCGGGGTAGCGGTTATCGGTGTGATAGCGTTGTTTGTTATGACGGTTAAAGAAACAGAACAGGCAAAGGAAGAAGTCTTTGACGAATTGAACGAACGTGAAGAACCATTGACCGATTCCGAGAAAAAAACTATTGCCATAAAGCTTGCGAAGATTTACGCTCCAAGTCTTATTTGTCTTGTACTTACAATTTCGTCTATTCTGTTTACAACATGTGTATTCAGCAGGAGGCTGAAAAATCTGAGCATCTGTTACAACTCGCTCGCAGCGTATGCGACTGCGTGCCACACTAAGATGCGAGAATACGAGAATGAATCCAATGTTGATCAAAAATATGAGCCATTTCCGATTACAGAATCACTACCTAAAAGTATCGATGAAGAAAATGGGGTGTTATGTCTTCTTACAGGATACTCACACTATTTCAAGGTTCCGTGCGTTGATGATATTTATAAAGCATTGGACCATGCGAGTAACAGGATAAGCTGTTACGGTTGTTCAATTCGGTTAGGTGATCTTTTAGAATGGATGAACGCCACTGTATACGATGGCAATGGTTATCCTATTGAGTTGGGGCCGTTGCTCTCTGTCAATTTGGGTTGGAGTTCCAAGACATTGCTCAAATTCTACAATGATTATGACAGGTTTGATCTCCAAAGCAGTGTGTATACGCAAACCGATGACAGCGGGTTGGAAATCACATTTATTGACATACCGGCGCCTTGTGTTCTCGATTTCTGAACGGTATGGCGTACCTTCCCGAAAGTGATGGTGAAGTTATTCTTTTTGACATTGAAAACGCGTTGAAGATTATTGATACTTGTAAAAACAATATCATATTTCCGGAGTACCCGTTTTCATATCATGAAGCTATGGTAGTCTGCTGGAAACGTGAAGCATTGGACGGTCTCAAAAAGTATATTGTAAAAAAACGATGGAGCCGTCCCATCCTCGACATTATTGAGGAGTATGGATACATTATGAAACTGCATTTCGCTAATACTCCGGAAGGCAGTGAGATATCAGAAATGTATGGCATTATGGCAGACACGATCGTTGATATTGCTTATTATTTTATGTGAAATATGGAGGCATTCATGTTGAAAAATACAGTGCCCGGGGTGGTTAAAAGCATTCTTGGCTTTGTTAAAGCAAATGGAGCGCAACTTACAACCGCAGGAATTGTGCTCGGGGTTGTCGGTGCAGTGATATTTGCAGTGAAAGCAGGAAAAGAGACGCAAAAAGATATTGAGGAATTAACCGATGAAAACTTCGGTGAGCGTCCGGAGTTAAAAACTATTGTGAAAACGGTCTGGAAGCATTATATCCCTGTTGTGTTTCTGCTTATCACGGCGATAGGAGGAATGATATGGAACAATGAGCGTTTGCTTAAACGGTGTGCGGCACTCTCTTCGGCATACGCGTTAACTTCGTCTTATTTAGAGGATTATGTGCAAAGCACCAAGGAGACGATGTCGCCGAGAAAAGAGCAGACAATTCGTGACGCGACAATAGAGAAGCAATTTCAAAGGGCTGAAAGCACCAAGTTTGAGGCCGCTCCGCGCGGGATTGTCGAAACCGGGAAGGGCACGGTGTTGTTTTATGACTGCTGCACGGGATATCGGTTCCGATCTTCAAGAGATGCGGTGCTATCCGGGATTGCATCGTTAAACAATATTTTTAAAGACGATAACGAGATCACGTTGGACGATTATATTGATGCGATCACAAGTGGGCGTGTTAAACGTTACGGAAATATCGGTAATTATTTGGGTGTAAAAAGAGACCGTACGCTTGACGATCGGGATTTGAATATTGATATTACATCTACCGGTATTACGCAGGATGGGGAACCATATATCGCGGTTCGAATGGACAATTATCTGATCAATTTAGTAAATGGGTGAGCTTCTCACAAAAAATACAAAGACTATTACGAAGATACAATGACGTATCAGTTTGGTTGTTGAAAATTGTATATTAAATGTTTTTTGTGAAAGGTGTAAAAAATGTCAGAAATTAATGAAACAATCCCATTTGAGGGAGAATTTGTTGAAGTCCCCTGTGATGAACAGGGTATCGTTCCGGCGGAAAATGCCGGTGAAGGAAGTGTCATGGTCGTTGATTACGACGACGAGGAAGATGATTGCTCGCAGTTTACTGCGGGAGACGCGCTCGCGATTGTTGCTATCGCGGCAGGTGGATATGGAGTCGGTAAGCTTGCTGAATTTGCTTACCGCAAATGGTTAGCTCCGTTTGGCGATAAGTTAGCGGAGAAGTGGATGAATAAACGTTCATCCGAGAAGGAAGAAGATTCCGAAACGGCTCCTAAATTAGAAGGAGTTAAGGAGGATATTGCGGCTGCTGAGCAGCTGGCGAAAGATTTTGTCGAACAACAAAATCGTGAAAAGGTGACGGTGAAAACCGTTAAGAAGCACCGTAAATAACGGTAAAACAGGGATGGATTGAAAGATTCATCTCCTGTTTTTTTTTTAAATAGGGGATATTATGGAAGAACAACCAACACATGTTCCGAAAACCGCTGTTGTTTCTTCAACAGTTCGAAAAAAAGGGGTTCTCAGAATACTTTTAGATGAGGTAATTCTTGCTAATATGAATGATATTAAAGATCATTTTATTGAAGAAGTGCTTGTTCCTGCGACTTTGGATTGGCTGTATGATCTCTCTTCAAGTTTCATTAATGACATTTTCAAAACCGGCGGCGGACGGTCCGGAGGAAGCACCTTGCCTGCGATGTACCGGATAGGAAACACTCAATACTCGAACTGTTACCGTTCGACAAGAAAAGAACGCGAGCCAAAACAGACAGGCAAAATGAATTCTTATCGGGATATTTGTTATAAAACACGCGGCGATGCTGAAAAAGTGCTGTTCTCGCTGAGAGACACTGCCGAACATTATCAGATAACAACGGTGAGCGATTTTCTCGAATTCAGTATGGCGCCTGCAAATATGTGCTCTTCATGGACATTTACAACGATCGGCTGGACACTTCCGATGCTGGAGCGGGTCAGAGTAATTCGCGGAGGAGATGGAATGTTTTATTTGGATCTGCCGAACCCGATGCAAATCGATCATGATTGATGTGTAAACGATTGGAATCATGTTTATTGCAATCCCTCTATAAATTTTTGAAAGGAAACTTATGAACGCAAAAATTATATTTGAAAAAGTATTGATGACCGCCAAGGAGGCGAGTCCTACGATCGCGGTAATCGGCGGTTTGGCGCTTGGGGCTGCCGCGATTATAAGCGCATGTTCCAAGATGAGCAAAGCGAAGGAAGAAAAAGAAAACGCAGAAACCGAAATGCTCGCGCTTGAGAACACTGAGTTCGAAAACAAAAAAGAAAAGACCATAACTTATGTAAAATTCGGGGCTAAGATTGCATCCCGTTTCATTAAAATTTTCTGGCTGCCCTTACTGCTTGAAATATCGTCAATTCTCAGCATTTGGTACAGCCATGGTATCATGGTTAAGCGTAACAGTGCATTAGTATCCGGGGCAATGGTTCTTACGCAGCAAATTGACAAATACCGCAGCCGTGTTCAGGAGAAGATCGGAAAAGAAGCGGAGAACGATCTCTTTTATGGGATTGAGACTCGTAAAACCGGCACAGAGACCGAAACACTTGAGAACGGAAAAACAAAGAAACGTGATATTTACGGAAAATTCACCGAAACAGGTGCCGAAGGGCCATTCGATTTTCTGTTCGGACCTTCAAACCACAATTATTACATGGACGCCCCCGGTGCCAATTTCTGCTTTCTCTCTCAGGTAATGAGCAGTTCCAATGCGTTTCTGCGCCAACGTGCGTTCGGCGGCACCAAGGGCTGGATGACCGTAGGTGAGGTTCTTGAAAAACTCGGAGAGAAACCTACTGCTGAGAGCTATCGCTGGGGTTGGATTTACGATCCTAAAAAAAGCTATTCCGATCCCGATCGGATCATTGACTTCGGTGATTTTTGGGATAAGGGCAGTGCTGTTTTTCAAGATTTTATTAATGGCGCTTCCGATGTGATCCCGGTTCATTTTAATTGCTTGCCGATTGACCTTGTCAAAGACGCCGGTCTTGACCGCTAAAGGAGACTGAAATGAACACGAAAATGATTTATTATACTTTATGTTTTTTCATCGGTGCCGCGGCAGGCGCAGGAGCGTGTTACTTTGTGACCAAAAAGAAAGACGCTGTGTCCGAAGATGACATTGAGCTGAGAATTCAGGAAGAGGTCGAAAGTGTCAGAGGGTCTTTGAAAGAAATGTATGAAAGTAAAATTGAGAAGCTCAAAATGGGTTCTTCACCTCAATCTCATTCCGAGTACCAGTCATCGTCCGCAATGAAAGCGCGGGAGAAACCCAACATCACGTCTTTCATTGATCGTATGAACGCTCCGGCGAAAGAAGCTTACATAAATTACAGCGGAAGTAACGTGAAGGAAGATGAAGAATCTACAGATGATATTGAAGAACCCGTTTCCGCTGTTTATGACGAAACGAGCATCGCGATTCTGAGTGACCCGGTCGAATACGGCTTGAACCCGAATTACAAATGTGAGGAGCTCACCTATACCAGGGATGAGATTTTAGTTGATGAAGACATGAGACCGGTGAAAAACATCCGCGAAAAGATCGGAGAAGATGCGTTGGAGTCTTTCGGGATTTATGAAAACGATCGCGATATGGTTTATGTTCAAAATGACACTTTAGAGACCTATTATGCGATCACCAAAGTGGATGAAACACTGAGAGCGATCAGCCGCTGACAGGAGAATAAGATGAGATCAAGCGAGTTGGAAGACAGATATTTCGACTGGCTCTATGACCTTGTTTGCAGCTCCGGGTATGTCACTAAATTGAGTTACAGAAAGTTACTGGGTTTTTTACACTCAGTAACTTTCTATTCTGTTCTTCCAAGAGATGCGAATCGTGCTTATGACGGGATTAAACTGCGTTATGACTTTGGCGATGAGAACAGTGTTCCACGTTACAGAATCCAGCGAAAACTTGACATTCGTCCGTGCAGTTTTCTTGAAATGCTCGCGGCACTGGCCAGACGGTGCGAGACAGAAATCATGTATGATTACGAGCTTGGAAACCGAACCTGGAAATGGTTCTGGAAAATGTTGACGAACATGAATCTTGGGGGAATGACAGACGATAAATTTGACGAAAATTATGTAAATAAGGTCGTAGATACGGTTTTGAGCAGAACATATGAACCAAACGGAAGAAACGGGTATTTCACAATCCCAGGGTGCCACGATGACTTGCGATATGTTGAGATCTGGGGACAATTAAACCGATATATAAACTCCACAACCGAGGTGTGAAAATGTTAGAAAAATATCAGCTTACGGAGCCGTATATTACGGCTGAGCATCTTGTCCGAGATGTTTATGTAACGGTACAAAATAATGGTGTCATTCACCATTTAATCGGCGTTCCGGGGAATTACCTGATTAGAACTTCGGGAGGAAGGATTTTTGTTTTAGGCGCAGATGTATTTGAAGCGCTGTTTAAAAATGCTGAAAGGAATCAAAATGGAGAGTAATCCGAACAATAATCAATGCGCCTCATGGCAGAGAATCGGAGAACATCTATTGATATTTGAAAGAATGTGAATGATTCAGGAAAGGGTTTAATAAGATGGATTTTCTGGGAATCACACTCGAAGAAACAAAAAACGGAACTGTGATTTCCCCCGATTTTTTGGTAGATTACAGAATTTCCGATTTAATGGTCCGCGGAAACGGATTCTACGCTGTCTGGGTTGAGGAAAGAAATCTTTGGTCCACTCATGAGCAGGATGTGATTGATCTTGTTGATAAAGCGCTTTATGAGTACGCTCAAGCGCATCCGACCGCCAACGGGAAGCACATTAAGGTGAAATATTTACGGAACGGACGAAACAAAACAATCGACGAGTTTCACCATTACTGCGAGAAACAAATGATCGACCATTACCACCAATTGGATGAGAAGTTGACATTTTCGAACCAGAAGACGCAAAAATCAGACTATGTGAGTAAGACGCTTCCATACCCTCTTGAAAAAGGATCGACCGAGGCATGGGACCGACTGATTTCAGTGCTGTATGCACCGGATGAAAAGCGGAAAATCGAGTGGGCAATCGGAGCTATTGTGGCGGGAGAATCAAAAAACATCCAAAAATTTGCTGTATTCTACGGACCGCCGGGTTCAGGTAAGTCAACGGTGATTGACATAATAGAGCAGTTATTTCAAGGATACTGCTCGGTATTTGATTCAGAGACCTTGGGGTCAAGGAATGCATCATTTCCGTTAGAGGCGTTTAAAGAGAACCCGCTTGTCGCAATTGAGCATGACGGTGACCTGTCACGTATCGAAACCAACACAAGACTGAACTCAATTGTCTCCCATGAAACACTGCCGATTAACACAAAATACAAGGGTGTATATCCAATGCGGATTAACAGCTTTTTGTTTATCGGCACCAACAAGCCGGTCAGAATTACTGACTCAAAGTCCGGGTTGCTGCGCCGCTTGATTGATATTTCACCAACAGGGAAGACCGTGAGCCAAAAAGAGTACCGTGAGCTGAAGAAACGGATTACGTTTGAGCTTGGGGCGATTGCCAGCCGCTGCCGTGATGTGTATTTAGAAGCGCCGAACCTTTATGATAATTATGTGCCCATGAATATGATGGAAGCGTCGAATGATTTCTTCAACTTCATGTTGGACAGTTACTACTTGTTCAAGAAAGAAGACGGCACATCTTTAAAAGCAGCGTACGAAATGTACAAAAAATACTGTGACGAGGCGAAAGTGTCATTTCCGTATCCGCAGCGTGTATTTAAGGAGGAGCTGAAAAATTATTTTAATGAGTATAAAGACAGAGCAAGATCAGAAGACGGGTCGCGCGTCCGCTCTTACTTTTCCGGGTTCAGAGCGGACAAGTTTGAACAGAATTGGAAAAAAGACCAAGCACCCGAAAAAGACCTGAATTGGCTTAAATTTGATCATGACAGTTCATTGTTAGATGAGATCTTGGCTGATTGCCAGGCACAGTATACAAACGGGAACGGAACGCCGGTTAAACGTTGGGAGAACTGTCTGACAAAGCTGTCAGATATCGACACAAAAAAGCTGCATTACGTGAAACCGCCTTTGGAGCATATCGTGATTGACTTCGACATCACTGATGAGAACGGAGAAAAATCATTTGAGAGAAATATTGAAGAAGCTTCAAAATGGCCTCCGACTTATGCGGAACTCAGCAAAAGCGGGCAAGGCATTCACCTGCATTATATTTACACCGGAGACCCGTTAAGCCTACGGATGAACTATGCGGACCACATCGAGGTGAAAGTCTTTAACGGCGGCGCGAGCTTGAGACGAAAGCTGACCAAATGCAATGATATTACGGTTTCTGTGCTTACGTCTCCGCTCCCGATAAAAGAGAAAAAAAAGATGATCAACTTTAAGTCTTTTCATAATGACAAAGTGCTGATAAAGGCGATTCAAAGAAATTTGAATAAGGAAAATGTCAACGGCACTTATAACAGCGTCAACATGATTTATAACGATTTGGAAAAAGCTTATGCAGACGGGCTATCTTATGATGTGCGGAAAATGCGCGGAGCGATATTTGCATTCGCATCGCAATCCACGAACCACGCAAAAGAAGCCATCAAACTGGTGAATCGTATGAAGCTGTGTTCAGATGATATTCTCGACAATGAGGATCCCGAATCAAAAAAGAATGAACTCCCACTGATATTTTACGATGTGGAAGTATTCCCAAATCTTTTTTTGATCTGCTGGAAATATCCAGGTAAGGACTCTCAGGTTGTTCGAATGTTTAACCCGTCTCCGGATGAGGTTCTTAACCTGATGACCGGTTACAGACTCGTTGGATTCAATTGCCGACGCTACGATAATCATATTCTTTATGCAAGGTCATTGGGCATGAGCATTAAGCAGATATACGGTGTTTCAACCGGGATTATCGGAAAGGAGAAAGATGCATTTTTCCGTGAAGCGTACAACGTATCATACATTGATATTTATGACGTGAGCAGCGTAAAGCAGTCGCTTAAGAAGTTTGAGATTGATATTTGCCGTGAGGCAGCAAAGAACGGGGACACTACGATTGTTCGACATAAGGAATTAGGGATCCCATGGGATCAACCTGTTCCCGAAGAACGCTGGGAGGAAGTCGGAACCTATTGCGATTATGATGTGTTAGCTACGGAGGCTGTTTTTAATACCGAAGCTTTTCAGGCAGATTTGCTGGCACGGAATATTCTTGCCGATTTAGCGGGCATGGGAATCAATGCAACGACAAACACACTGACTGCTAAAATTATATTCAGCAACGATCGGAACCCGCAGCCGCAGTTCAACTATCGTGACCTATCTAAGCCGGTTGGATCGGATAGATATTTCGAATACAAAGAACTTTTCGGAGACGATTACGAGTTCCATGTATTCGACAAAGACGGGTTGCCACTGTATCAAGTATATGACGGAGGGGAACTGCGGGACGGGCAATCGATTCTGCCGTTTTTCCCTGGGTATGTTTTTGATTGCGGAAAGTCTACCTATCTGGGTGAAGACATCGGAGAGGGCGGACGGGTTTACTCCGTTCCGGGAATGTACGGCGATGTGTGGGACGGGGACATTACGTCTCAGCACCCTCACAGTATTTGGGCGGAGCGACTATTCGGACCGGAGTACAGCAAAAAATTTTACAATCTGGTTGAAATCCGTGTGGCTATCAAGAAAGCCATCAAGAGCGGCGATTTTTCTGAAGCCTCAAAGATGATGGATGGGAAACTTGCCAAATGGCTGACAAATGAGGATCAGGCTAAAGGGCTCGCAAATGCGCTTAAAATCGCAATCAACTCTGTTTACGGTTTGACAAGCGCACATTTCAGCAATCCGTTTCATGACGATAGAAACCGAGACAATATTGTTGCCAAACGCGGCGCGTTGTTCATGACATTGTTAAAACAGGAGGTGGAAAAACGCGGTGGAGCAGTTGCGCATATCAAGACCGACAGTATCAAAATACCGAATTGCAGTGAGGAGATATTTACGTTCGTTCGAAAGTTCGGAGCGGAATATGGGTACAACTTTGAAACTGAGGCGGAGTTTGACAGATTCTGCCTGGTAAATGACGCGGTTTATATTGCGCATAAGAAAGGAGCGACTCAAGATGATCCAAACCACGGTTGGACAGCAACAGGGACCCAATTTCAGGTCCCTTATGTGTTTAAAACTCTGTTCAGCAGGCAGCCGATCCGATTTGAGGACATGTGTGAAACAAAGCAGGTTACCACATGTTTATATTTGGACATGAACGAGAACCTGCCGGAAGGTGAACATATGTACCGATTTGTCGGAAGGATCGGCGAATTTTCACCTGTTCGTCCCGGAAGCGGTGGCGGGTTATTGGTACGGGAAGGAAAAGATAAAAACGGAAATGTAAAATTTGACTCAGCAACAGGGGCCAAAGATTACCGCTGGCTTGAATCCGGTGATTTGAGAACCCGCGGCGATTGGGAAGATGTGATTGACCGGTCTTACTACGACCGATTGGTTGACGGAGCCGTGAATGATATTTCCTCTTACGGAGATTTCGAATGGTTCCGCGGAATTGAATAAGAACAAATTACAGGAGAATAAATGATGATTAATGAATCCACAATGCAGTTTATTGCTAATGAACGCGGCAAAGAACAGTTGGTTATTGATAATGCGAAATTGAAGTTTCATAATTTTGCAGGTACTCAGACAGAATTTAATGTGAAGGGTAACCGGAATATTGATGTGATTCTGCCGGATAATGACATGGCGGTGGAGATGAGCCGCAAGGGATGGAACGTGAAAGTTCGTCAGCCTCGCGGAAATGAAGAAGAACCATACTATACATTGAATATTAAAGTTAATATGGATTCAAAATGGCCGCCGAGAATTGTTCAGGTCAATCGAAATAAGCAAATTCATTATGATGCCGATATGCTAAACGGGCTTGACGACCTGAACATAACAGACATTGGGCTGGTAATCAACGGTTCTGCATGGGAAAATGAGCGATTTGGTAAAGGGATCAAGGCCTATCTTGACCAGATGTATTTCCGTCTTGCGCCGAGCGTATTCGGGAACAAATATGACGTTGATGACAGCGCGGAAGATGACGAAGAAATCCCGTTTTAATTGATATTTCAAGACCGGTAGGAGGGTCGAGCATGTTTCGACCCTCTGCCGTGTTTCATAGAGGAGTTACATGATTGACACACGTTATCAGTATCGTAAAGACGTCCTGTTCGGCGAGCCAAAGTTTGTCACGGAAGCAAAATTTGAATGGCCGATTTATGCCAATGAACAGCAAATTATGGGTGATATTATTCCTGCGGACACCTGCGCCGCAAAAAAAGCACAACTGATTTACATCGGTACGGACGGAATCGCACGAAGTGTAAAGAAGGGGTGGATCGGAGATGATAACGGTGTTGCTCGATTGGCATATGATATTGTGACGGTACTCCTGCCGGATGCGTACCAGCGGGTTGAATGGATCGCCTGCAATGGTGCCGGAAAGATTGATCTCGGTTTCAAAGCAGATCAGAACACGGGGTTCTACGTGGATTATATTAATGTTGCTGACGTTGGAACATCAAATTACGGGTGTCTGTTCGGAGCAAGGACGAGCAGTAACTCGAACGATTTTCAAATAACGTCTTATGCAACAGGAGGAAGTTTCAGGTCCGGTAACAGTGTTAACATCACCGGAATCGGGGTTTCTTTAAATCAGCGCTCGACACACTTGTACAGGTCCGACGGAGTATTAGTGAGGCCGGACGGTAATTTTACAACCTTTACGCCGACAACATCCTATACAACACCTGTGAATGTATATTTAGGGGCATTGAACAATAATGGGACGATTACTCAATACGGAAAGTTCGTTCTTTTTTCGCTGAAGTTTTATAATGCCAATTTACTGGTTCATGACTATTACCCGTGCTATGAAAAAACGAGCGGAACAATCGGTGTGTATGACATGATTGAGAAAAAATTTCTGTCCGGTGGAACCTGGGTTAAGGGCCCGGATTGCCGTGAAGTCAAGACACGGAGTTATACAAATTCTCCGGCGGACTGTACTGCCTACAACTCGCACGAACCATATCTGGTGTATACGTCTACAAATTACAACAGCACAAACACGCCAGGATGGAAAGCTTTTGATGCAACAACACAAAGCACCTATTGGCAGCCGAAAGTCAACACCGCTACTTACAATAACCCATATATTATACTTTGTCGTTCAGAAGCCTTTACTCCGGAAATCATGTACGTTACGGTAAAGGGCACTGTGTCGGAATGGCTGATACAAGGTTATGACGAAGATCTCGGTAAGTATGAGAAAATCGGGAGCTTTACACCGACTTCAACTTCTGCCATATCAAGCTTTTATATTACTATATCCGGAGGGAAGAAATATAAGTGGTTAGCGATAAATCGATACCAGACTTCAGGAAATCTGACATTCATGTTGTATCATTGGATGGTTTACGGTCATACATCATAATGTTGTGAAAAAAGGGGCTGCAAAAGATTTACCCCCCCTTTTTTTTTGTTTTTAACGGAGTATTCATGCAGGAATTTGGAGGAATAATGTGTTTGTTACTTATATCATTGATACTTATCATCGATTGGTTAGCCGTATCGCTGATCGATATGCTCGGATGGACCGTGTTTTTGACTGTATGCGGAGCGGAGGCGGCCGCTTTTTTCTTGATCAAAAACCTCTTGGGGAAAAGGAAGAAATGAATATGAGAAAAAAACTTGATGGAATTGAACTCGCGCAGACGATTATGCTCGAATCGTTCTCAGAATATTTGAAAGAAAGAGAATTTTCGCCCGTTGACGCAGTTGCCGTTTTTGACGGACGGAGTTGTATCAGAAAGGCGTTTAAAAAGTATGATATTCACAGTAACTATGATATTGTGTTCAAGCTTACGCCGAAAAAGATCGACCAACACACGTTCTTGATTTTTACGGAACCGTTAAAAAAATACCGTGAAAAATTGATCAAGACGAAGTTCGCGCACCGAAAAGTCATCCCTGCCGATGATTGATATTTCACTTCTTTCAATTGACGGCTGGGCGGAAGCGATTCACGGAATGCGTAACTCATGGGGCTCGTGGGCAAAATCAGACTCAAGCGGCGACATTCTTGGAAACGGAGATTTTGAGTTGATGAAAAAATTGGCAACTGCCGGTGCTTCACATGCAAAATACAGACGGATGATCAATGTCTTCGTTGATATTTCAGCACCGCTGTATTGGTGGAAAGAATTTGACACTTACAAAGTCGGGACGGTTGCAAACTCAACAAGCACGATGCACACGATAACCAAAAAGCCGTTTGATATTTCCGATTTCAGCTGTGAAAAGCTTTCTGGGGCTTCTCTGACATTTTTTTCGCATCTTGTCAGAGAATTGAACCGGTTAAGAGAAAACTACTTATCAGAAGAGAGCATGGAAAAGAAGAAAAAAATATGGTACCAAATTATTCAGCTGCTGCCTGAATCGTATAACCAGAAACGAACAGTAATGTTGAACTATGAGGTGCTTGCCAATATTTATAAAGACCGAAAAAATCATAAATTAGACGAATGGCGGGCGTTCTGCGATTTTATAAAGACGCTCACATGCGCTGACGGATTGATATTTCACGGAGAAGCAGAAAAAATATGATTAAAGCAGAATTCCAAAAAGTAAAATACGAGCAGTTCCGTAAAGACTGCGCAAACAGCCATTACTGCTCAACGACGAGCAGTGTTGATATTATTATGCCGAAACGTGCTACCGTAATGAGTGCGGGGTATGATATTTACTCGCCATATGGAACCACAATACGTGCCGGAGAGGAAGTCACGATCCCTACCGGGCTGAAAGTGAAGCTGCCGGATGGATATTTCCTGATGTTAGTACCGAGGTCAAGTTTAGGCATGAATTACGGGATTGCGCTTTCCAACACAGTTGGAATTATTGACGCTGATTACTACAATAATCAATCCAATGAAGGGCATATTTTGGTACGGCTCGTAAACCGTGGAAACAAGACATGCGTAATCCCACGGGATAAGGCAATCTGTCAGGGATTGATATTTCGGTATGAAACCACCGAAGACGATAAAACGGAGGCAAAACGTCTCGGCGGGATAGGATCGACTGATAATTGAAAGGGTGAAAAAATGATTCTTTATTCTACCGGGTGCCCATTATGTACGGTGTTGGAAATGAAGCTTAAGGATGCTGGTATCAGTTTCACGAAGATTACAGATGAGGCGACTATGAAAACATTAGGTTTTCAGTCGGCTCCGATGCTTGAGTACAAAGGGCGATATTTGAACTTTCATGATGCAATGCGCCTAATTAATGATGTTAAGGAGGAGGGGAGGGGCGGATGATAATCAAACTAAAATTGGATGGCGATTTCGCGTTGGCGTTTGAAAGAGAAAAGTCTCTTTTCGGAGAGCGATTGGCGGAACTAAACGGGCTAAGTGATAAACAGTTGGATTATACCTATTTTATTGATAATTTCATCGATAAAGAGACCGTAGCAGACGCCTCGGTTGACGCAAACGCGAATGTTGGACAGAAGTCTATGGTGGTTCTGCTGAATGAAATGGCGAAACCGCATCAAAAACTGTTGGCGTTTAATAAGATTTTTTATGAGATGAAAAAAAAATACGGGCTCGAAGAAGCGCAAAAATGGTTTCATGCGGAATGGTCAGGAGCGCTTTACATGCATGACCCGCATCACGCATCTTATCTGCATTACTGCTGGGCGTCCAGCCTGAAAGATCTGGCGGAGAAAGGGCTGTTTTTTATCGAGAACTTTAACGCAGAACCTCCAAGGCACCTCGGAACGTTCATTGATTTTGTAAAGGAGTACATCTCATTCTGCTCGAACAGCTCCAGTGGGGCAACCGGTTTGCCGGATCTGATTGTCTACATGTATTACTTCTGGAGAAAAGACATTGAAGCAAATTACTATACCGAGACTCCGGAGAAGTACGCCAAACAACATATTCAGCGTCTGATTTACGCGCTCAACCAGCCGTTTTTGCGCGGAAATGTGCAGTCAGCCTTCACAAACACGTCGATTTTTGACAGACCGTATTTGGAAGCGTTGTTTGGCGGAATGACATTCCCTGACGGGAGCTTGATGTATGATGAGCTTGATGAAATTATTGAATTTCAGAAACTTTTCATGAACACATTGCACGAAATTCGTGAAAAGAATATGATGACCTATCCGGTAAACACGATAAGTCTGTTAAAAGACAGTGACGGCAATTTCGTTGATGAGGAATTTGCAAAATGGGCCTGCCAACAAAACATGAAGTGGTGCGACTCGAATTTTTTCATTGATGATTCAGTTACATCTCTTTCAAGTTGCTGCCGTTTATCGAACAATGTAAAAGATCTTTATATGAACTCCATCGGCGGCACGGCGCTGAAAGTCGGTTCCGAGAAGGTGTGCACGGTCAACTTGGCTCAGATTGCGTACCTTGCGCCTGACTGTGAGAGATACCTTGAACTTCTGAAAATACGTACCGAGCTTTGCTTGCACGTTTTAGACGTTGTCCGTCATATTATTGAGCGGAATATCGAGAAAGGTTTGATGAAAAACTTCGACAGCGGAATCGTTGAAATGGACAAGTTGTATTCCACAATCGGAGTAATCGGCGTTTATGAAACGATGAAGAAGTTTGGATTCGTAAAAAAGGATGAATTCGGGTATACAACTTACACGGATGATGGGCTGCAATTTGCAGAAAAGATATTTGAGACAATCCATCAAGTTAAAGATACATTTAAGAAAGATCATGATTACATGATTAATATTGAAGCGGTCCCCGCTGAAAACGCGGCTTTCAAGTTGATGGAAAAAGACAAGATGTTCTTCCCGGAAGAAGATTATGAGTTTCCGCTTTACGCGAACCAATGGATTCCGCTTGCGGTGAGGACATCTATACGGAATAAGATTGATATTTCAGCCCGTTTAGATGAAGCATGCACCGGAGGGTCAATCAGTCACATCAATCTTGACGGGCCGTTCACATCTTTTGAGACGGCGTGGATACTATTGAAAGAACTCGCCAAATCGGGGGTCAAATATTTCGCGTTCTGCACAAAGATCAGCGCGTGCGCTCATAATCACGGTTTTTACGGAGACATTTGCCCAATATGCGGTGAACCAAAGGTCACGACATACCAGCGAATCGTCGGATTTTTGACACCCGTCAGAACCTATTCGGAACCGCGAAAAAAAGAATTTTACATGAGGGACTGGATGAAAGTTGATTGAGCAATGAATATACAACTTGTAAATCTAATAGAAGAAGATTTTGTTGACTACAAGACCCCGGGAATGTTCCTGGGGTTTCCGTATTGCTCCGGTAAGTGTAACGAGGAGGCGGGAGAGATTGTCTGCCAGAACCAGGCACTTAGGGAAGCAAAATTAATTGATATTTCCATTGATGAGATATTAGAACGCTATCGTAAGAACGGAATTGTTAAGTCGCTGATATTCGGAGGATTGGAACCATTTGACAGCTTTGAGCAGATGAGAGAATTAGTAAACGCATTTTATACAGTATACGGATACCGAGATCCGATTGTTATTTATACGGGGTACTATCCGTTGGAGATTGAAGATGAGCTGCGCGATTTATATTCAATTTGCGGCAGTGAAAATATTGTCGTGAAGTTTGGTCGATATGTGCCCGGTTTGCCTCCGTTCATTGACCCGATATTATGCGTAACACTTTCGTCGATCAGTCAGTATGCGATGGAACTTCCGGATGTGATCAAGAAACTTAATAGCAATTGATATTTCAATGGACGCGATTGATCTTTATTACTACCAAGAAGATGCGATTAAAAGGATGAAAAACGGTTGCATCCTGTGCGGCGGCGTTGGGAGCGGAAAGTCAAGAACTGCTTTAGCCTATTATTACACTTCGTATGGAGGCGACCTCAAGAACCCAAAACGGTTAAAAGAGGCTCCTCCTCTTTATATTATTACGACTGCACGGAAACGAGACACTAAAGAATGGGAGAAAGAACTCGATGTTTTCGGAATCAACGCTAAATCGATTGACAGCTGGAATAAAGTACAAGCGTATAAAGATGTAGAGAAGGCGTTCTTTATATTCGATGAACAACGTGTTGTCGGGTACGGAACTTGGGCAAAGTCATTTATCAAGATCGCGAAACACAATTACTGGATTCTGCTTTCGGCGACTCCGGGTGACACATGGTCTGATTACATCCCGGTTTTTATCGCAAACGGATGGTACCGTAATAAAAGTGAGTTTCTGAACAAGCACGCGGTGTGGTCGAGGTGTACTAAATTCCCAAAAATCGATCGCTATGTCGGAATCGGTATCCTGAACAAGCACCGCCGTGATATTTTAGTCACGATGGATTTTCAGCGAGAAGCGGTTCAACATCATGAGGATGTGATCTGCGATTATGATGAAGTTCTTTACAAACAGATTGTCAAGAAACGCTGGAACATTTTCAAAGATGAGCCGATACGTGATGCAAGCGGTTTATGTTACTGCCTGCGCCGCTTGGTTAATGAAGATGAGAAGCGTGGAGATATGGTACTTGATATTCTGAAAACCCATCCAAAAGCAATCATCTTCTACAACTTTGATTATGAGTTGAAACTGCTAAAACACCTGCCCTACATGAAAGGCACCAAAATTGCGGAGTGGAACGGGCATAAACATGAACTTATTCCGGTTTCAGACCGGTGGGTGTATCTGGTCCAATACACTGCCGGAGCCGAGGGATGGAACTGCACGGAAACGGACACTGTGATATTTTACAGCCAAAACTATTCATATCGAATCATGGTTCAATCGTCCGGCCGTATCGATCGACTGAACACTCCGTTTACGGATCTCTACTATTACCATTTGCGGTCAATGAGCACAATCGATTCGGCCATATTACGGGCATTAAAGATGAAGAAGAACTTCCAAGAAAAAAGTTTTGCCGTGTAATCGGCATATGATTGATATTTCGTTCTATGAGAAGACAATATATACTTTACGGACACGGGTTCTGTATTGACGGGGTATATCGGGTTGAAATTGTTCCAGACATTGTCTATTCAGACTGCGACAGAATGGAAACTGTACGGGACACGGCAAACGGTGAACAATATTTTGATTATGGTGAGTACGAGCCTCTTTTCTTCTATGAAACAGAATACTTTTCTGTATCGAACTCGGAGGTTGCAATCAGATTATGCACTGATATTACCGTCGGGTTTCTTGACCCGATCGTAGTTTGGAATTGGTGGGTTGAAAAATTTCTAAAAAATTAACGAAATTTACAAACACTATAATGAAGAAAGGAGGAAATTTATAGGTTTGCCTCACCTTAATTATAAGGGTCTTGTTACAAGGCCCTTTTATTTTTTTACCGAAAGGACCCAATAATGAACACCCGTGATGTTTTTGAGAAATCCGTTCTCAGTCATGTCAACCGCTGCAAGCGCCATGTTTACCATTTTCATGGTGAAAGTGTATTCGGTTTCAAATTTTGGACTCTGAATTCTGTCGGAGCGATTGAAAAATGGCTGCCTCAGCATGATGAGATTTTTAATGTGCATTTAATACCGGACAGTGTCGGAACAGTGTCGTCTGTACGGATCGGAACCCGTGACAGAGACGAATACGGTTTCGATATATACGTAGCAGGAAAAACTCTTAAAGAGTCTCTTGCCTATGTCAATCAGCGTTTAAAAAAGCTGACCGGTATTCCGCTTGAGTGCGCAAGCGTTATCGAGGCGCAGGACGACCTGATTGAGATAGAAGACCCGGTGTGGTTCTCTTGTTATCTTTCAACAGTTGTTTGATATTGTGTGAGTCGGCGGCAGTGCTTTTCAATGGGACTGCTGTTTTTGTTTTTGTTGCATGAAAGGAGCAAAAATGTATAAGGTTTTTACGAAGAAACTTCGTAAAGAGCTGTACCATGACGAAGAAGAGTTCGTCATTGATGATGGATTTCATGCCATCGGTGTGCGAGCATTCGAATACTGTGAGAATCTGAAGAAGATTCATATTCCGAGCAGTGTCAAACTTATTCGGCAGATGGCTTTCATGGGCTGTTCTTCGCTTGAAAGCGTTGAGTTCGAAGCTGAATCTGAACTGAGCGAGATCGAAGATCTGGCGTTTTTCGTATGCGGCAAATTGGATAACGTGAAACTTCCGAACGGGCTGCTTGCGATTGGAACAGAAGCGTTCGAACGGTGCGTCAATCTAAGCAGCATTGATATTCCGGAGAGTGTCCGTTCAATCGGGGACTTTGCATTCAATGACTGTAACACGCTGCGCAATATCGACCTGTCGAGAAACAAACAGCTTAAAAAAATCCGATACGGGACATTCAGTTCGTGCAGCGGTTTGGAGGAGGTACGACTTCCGATGTCCGTCGATGTCATTGAGGAGCTGGCTTTCTCTCTGAACAACAAACTGAGAGTAATTCACATCCCGAATCTCAGAGCGTGCAGGATTGAACCGGGCGCATTGGACTCTGAATGGGAACTGCACCGCGTGAATCGGTAAGGTTTTTGCGTCTCTTCACTTTCCGGTGTAAAGAATATGCCGGAAAGTGCTGCTTTTTTTTGGAAAGGATAAAACAATGTCTATGTTTTTTATTGTTTATGCAAAGGATTCATTCCACATTGATGACGTTCGGCATGTGACTAAAAGTGAAGCTCATGACTTTTGTGAAAGTCTGAAGAAACGGTACCCTTTTTCTTGCTGTTTCGACAAAAGCCGCTGTGCTGAAGTTCAGGTGCTGAACAGAGAGAGCGGCTATTTTCTTGTGAAAGCGAACGGGGTCGCCGGTGCTCAAGACAAAGTCGCGAGGGTTTTAGAGAATCGTGAATTGATTGACTGGGTCAAGGATCTTCGCATAAAAGGCTATTCAGAGCTTGATATTGCGAGGAAGACCGGATACAGAAACACGTCTGCGTATCGTGAAGGAATTGTAAAAGAAAAAGCAAAAGCGGATACGCTTTTAGAGGGAGCATTGTGATGTTCAGTAAGATCTTTAAAGAGATTCCTTATTATGTCGATCGTGATGATCACGGAATCATGTTCATTTTTAAATTCTCCGGTGGCGGTGTTTATAAAGTGGAATTCCGTGGTGGCGATTATACCCTTGAAATCATTAAGGGGAAGACCCGCTCGAAAAAAGATATCTATTTGTTTGAGCGGTTAATGCAAAGGGAGCTGAAACGCTATCTTGAATACATTGAAGGCTCGCGGGCAAATTTGAAAGGAATCGCCAAGCAGTTGTTCGATAAAAGCAATAAAGCTGTTTCAAATTTGTCGATTTGCGGAGGTTCAAATCCATATAACGAAGTTTTGGAAAGAATGTGCCGAACTTATTTAAAGCTTCTGTCAGAGTTGCGGGTACAGGAAACAAAATATGAGGAGTTACTTGAAACAAGCATGACATATGCAAGTGAGTTAATAAGAATCGGTAATGTGGAGAAGAGCTCAAAGTCTCATTATTCCGACTGTATTCCGAGTTGGAAATGCCATAAAATCCGGATTGGTAACAGCGTGATGGACGTTGTCGACTTGCGGTTTGAATCTTTTTCAGAAGGGGGATCGGATGAGAATTAGCCGAATTCCTATGAACAAGGGCGAGTTGATTGCAAAGATTTATCAGATGCTTGACGAGGGTGATGAGGAGCATTACATCGCTGAGGTTTTGGGTGTATCCGAGCACCTTGTCTGTGATATTCGAGCAGATGTTGAAAAAGAGGATGACCCAAAAGAAAAACGGTGGCGTGCCAAAAACCTGGAGGATTGAATGGTAACCCCAAATTTGGCGACGATGCGCTGGTCTGAACTTGTTGACCGAAGATCAATCGGAAAGTTGGTGCGTGTTTCGTATTTAATCGGAACGAAACGCTCAGACTTTGATATTTTGAGAATTGTAGGTACGGGACACATTTACGGGCAGCATGTGTTAATTGTCCGAAAACCGGGTGAGTATGACGATGATATTTACATTGTCCTCAGAGACGGGATCGGGAAAGAATGGAACGTTTATGAAATGGCGGAGGATATTGTGTTATGAAGACGAAACGCGATGACGAAGTGATTGAGATGTTTCGCAGATGTATTATTGCGGATGAATTCCCATGCTTTGAATGCCCGTATAAGGGGAAAGACGTCTGTTTCAAGGAATTGGACAGGGACGTGTACGAAATTCTGGAAAAGTATCGCAGTAAGGCGGATGATATTTATCAGATTCCTCTGCCGGGGCTTGAGGTATGAGCGCCTTGTCGCGGTGGTTCCGTAATATTGCAGCCAAAATTGAGTTCTGCATCAACGAACTCTTTGATATTTACAAGGAGCTTGTTGATGACGGGTACGGAAAATAGGTTGCTAAACCTATGAGAAAAGAGTCTTTGCTTATGCGGGGACTCTTTTTTAATGATATTCGCAATCCCTTTAATGAAAAGACAGTTTGTTTGGTTTTAGAAAGGAGTTGAAAAATGAAACGGTCTAATAAAGATGGATTGGAATGTGTAATCATATTTCTAATGTTCTTTCCCACCGGTCTTATGTTTATGGCCGGGTTGAAAGCATTGGCAATATTATGGTTCTTCGGGATAATCATTTTTGTTGAACTGTTTGCTGATGAGCTCGGATTGGATTGAGCTGTCAAAAACCAATAAAAGCCCTTTTTACAAGGGCTCTTCTTTTTTGCCTAACGATGTTTGCAAGGGCTGTAATGAAAAACAATTCATTTGAAAGGAGAATTGAAAAATGAAAACTGTTAAAGCACTTTTACAAGTATTCGGAATTGGGTGTTGTGTTAATGTAGCATTGCTACTTATCGCAGCCGCTGTCAACGGAATTATTGGTGTTTTGCTTGGCGTTCTGTTTGGTTTTGATTTCGATGAATAATTGAAAGAGTTGAGCTCTTATTACAAGGGCTCTTCTTTTTTGCCTAACGATATCTGCAAGGGCTGTAATGGAAGGAGAATAAAGTAATGAAAGTTTTTGAGACTATCGTGTTGTTTATCGGAATGTATAACCTTTTGACGTTCGTTTGGACGAAATGGTTGTCACATATTCCGGGTATGAACAAGTTGGTTGATGCTTTTTGTGACTTGATTATCGCTGTTTGTGAAATTATCGAAGGATGAAAGTTGAGGGCAAAGCCCTCTTCTTTTTTGCGATTCCTTTTATTTTTTGCCTAACGATGTTTGCAAGGGCTGTAATGAAAGGAGAATAAAGTAATGAAAAAGTTTATCATCAGTGTTATTTGCTTTGTGCTTGTCGGGGTTGTTACCTTGCGTGAGATTCGGTCTTACGAAGAAACGGAGGAAAAACTCCGAAAGACGCAGGAAGCGGGTCGTACTGCTATTGGTAAGCAGGATGCGTTTTTTAAAGAACTTGTTGAAATGGAACAAAATTACTTAAAAGTAATAAACTAGAAAAGTTGAGGGCTGAGCCCTCTTCTTTTTTGCAAGGAGTATTAATTTTTTTGGCCCACTTTTATTTTGAAAAACGGGCCAAAATGGGTTAAAAAGTGGGCTGGGAATGGGTCGTGAAGAGCCTCGCAGAAGTTTGGCCCGTTTTTTGCGGGTTTCAGGCCCACTTTTAAACGACGAAATGGGCCACAAAATTTGCATTTTTTACTCGTAAAAACGTGAAAAAATGCTGTTTTGGCCCATTTACCCACTTATTTTTATGAAAAGTTATAAGAAGTAAAAAAGTAAATATATATAAAGAATATAGAAAAAAAGTGGGCAAATGGGCCAGACCCATCTTTTCCGATATATCCTGCTTGACAATGCCAAATTAGGTGCATACGAAGTTGTTGGAAGTTTGTTAATACTTTCAGAACAGAGGGTCCGATGTTTGCATTAAAGTATAATTTATTTCATGGTGATGTTTTAAAAAAGCATGAATGATTGCGAAGGTGTATAAAGTCTTGTAAGAACGTATGAAGACTTGCAAGAACGTATGAAGACTTGCAAGAACATATGAAGACTTGTGAGAATATATGAAGACTCGTAAGAATATATGAAGACTCGTAAGAACATATGAAAACTCGTACGAACGTATGAAGACTTGTGAGAACATATGAAGACTTGCAAGAACATATGAAGACTCGTAAGAACATATGAAGACTTGTGAGAATGTATGAAGATTTGTAATAACGTATGAAGACTTGTGAGAACATATGAAGACTCGTAAGGAGGTAATAATTATGGGATATTTTGATGGTGCGCGATATGAAGCCGTATATGACACAAATGCGATGGATGTGTCGAGCCATTGCTGCTTTGCGGATATGGTATGGGACTCATGGTACGATGTATATATTTGTACGGAGTGCGGGATGAAAATCAGCAGAGATGATTTCCTGTCAGAATATGTGACCCCGTTCGGTCCGGAATGTTACGGATGCAAGACCAATTTTCCACGGTGCGGAATCTGTCATCTGAATCACCAGGATGAAATTGATTCGTATAATGAGTTGGAATAATATTTTGGGCTGGCGAAAAATACATACCCTATTATAGAGAGAAGATAGAATAGCATCTTCTTTTGTGTTTGAACATTTTTTGAAGAGTCACTTGCTTTTGAAGCATGGGCTCTTCTTTTTTTGTTTAAAGAGTGCCAGTTGCCGGTCTTCTACCGGCTGCTTTTGCGCTTTTGTCATTTTTCTGCCTCCTTTCCAGAGTGTAGAAGACCGGCGAGTGGTGCTCTTTCATATTTTTTCAGGAAAGGACTAAAAAAAGCAGCGTATGTTAGAAAGAGCGTTTCAGCGAGAGCTTATTTCTGATTTGAAACAGCGGTTTGAGGGCAGTGTTGTTTTAAAGAATGATGCGAATTACGTTCAGGGGATCCCCGATATTTTGGTTCTATACAAGGATAAGTGGGCGATGCTTGAAACAAAGCGTTCGGAGCGAGAACCGCATCAGCCAAACCAAGATTATTATGTCGAGAAATTAGACGGGATGTCATTTGCGAAGTTTATTTATCCGGAGAATAAAGAGGAGGTGCTGAATGATCTTCAACAATCATTCGAATCTTGAAGGGAGACACGCGTTTTTAGGGGCGAGCAAGTATCACTGGATCAATTACGATGAGACTAAGTTAATTGATACGTATACGAATGACCTGGCTAAGGAGCGCGGAACCGCATTACATGATTTGGCCTCCAGGTGTATTAAGTTGAACCAGCGTTTGCCAAAGACTCCACAGACATTGAACTTATTTGTTAATGATGCCATCGGGTATAAGATGCAATCCGAACAGCCACTCTATTTCAGTGAGAATTGCTTCGGAACGGCAGACGCAATCAGTTTCAGGAAGAACATTTTACGGATTCACGATCTTAAGACCGGAGAAACTCCGGCGCATATGGAACAACTCTATATTTACAATGCATTGTTTTGTCTTGAGTATCACATTGATCCACACGATATTCAAGCCGAGCTGCGCATTTATCAGAATAATGAGGTCCGCTGCGAAGAAGCCGATCCGGAGATTATTTTTGAGATTGAGGAGAAGATTAAACGATTTGATAAGCTCATCAGGGATATTCAGAACAAGGAGGGAATCGGCTGATGTCAACGTACGGAGAACAAATTCTGTCATTTTTGACGGTTTATGATGAGACTGCGTCCGATATTTTGGCTCATTACGGAACAAAACGCCATTCCGGACGATATCCTTGGGGGAGCGGTGAAAACCCGTTTCAACATGAGATCGATTTTTTGAATCGGGTTCGTAAGTACCGCGCAAACGGGATGAGTGAGCCGGATATTGCGCGTAAGGTTGGTTATTCTACCACGAGTGAACTTCGTGCAGCGGTTAAAGCAGCAAATAATGATATTAATCAGGCGCGCGTTCATTGGGCCAACCAGTTATTAAAGGATGGATTGAGTCAATCGGAAGCAGCAAGACGTATGGGTATTCCGGTGTCAACATTTCGTTCGATTATTGATAAGCAGCGGCAGGCGAGAGTTAATCAGGCTCAGTCTACCGCGGATTTTTTAAAGAAGGTCGTTAAAGAAAAAGGCCCTGTCGATATCGGAAGTAATGTTGAAACAGAGCTGCGCATTTCCAAAGAAAAACTGAATCAGGCTGTCGATATTTTAAAGGCAGAAGGATATGAAGTGAGAGGTGGGCGTATGCCTCAGGTTACGAATGAGCGTGGGCAAATGACAACATTGAAAGTGTTGTGTCCGCCCGGTTCACCGAAGAACATGGCATACCAGTATGATCAAATCCATTCGTTATTTGAATATTCATCGGAAGACGGAGGACAAACTTTTAACAAATTTGAGTACCCTGCGTCAATGGATTCCAAGCGTATTCTTTTTCGCTACGCAGAAGACGGCGGCGATAAGAAAGACGGGCTTATTGAAATCCGTCCCGGGGTTGATGACTTATATTTAGGAGGGTCTCGTTATTCTCAGGTTCGTGTGCTGGTAGATGGGAATAAATATGTCAAAGGAATGGCAGCATATTCAGACGATATTCCGGATGGGTATGACATGATTGTAAATTCTCATTATTCAAAAGCAAGTGGAAAAGCGCTGAAGGATATTAAGACAGAGGACCCGATGAACCCGTTTGGTTCCTATATTTCAGCTTCCGGGCAAAGTCATTATATCGGGAAAGACGGAAAAGAGCACTTATCCCTTATTAATAAAAGAGCCGATGAAGGAGACTGGGATAATTGGTCTAAATCGCTGCCATCGCAGTTTTTATCAAAACAGAACCAGAAACTTATTAAGCAGCAGCTGGAGCTGTCCATTGCCGATGAGATCGCGGAGTATGAGGAAATTTGCAGTTTAACAAATCCCACCGTGAAGCGCAGGTTATTAGAAACTTTTGCCGAAGACTGTGACTCAAGAGCGGTCCATTTGGATGCGGCTGCGCTGCCGAGGCAACGTTACCAAGTTATTATACCGATATCCTCATTGAAAGATAATCAGGTTTATGCTCCAAATTACAAAGACGGCGAGAAGGTAGCTTTAGTTCGTTACCCTCATGCCGGTATATTTGAGATCCCTGTGTTAGAGGTGAACAATAAAAACAGGGAGGGGATTTCTTTGCTGTCAAAGAATCCGGCGGACGCGATCGGAATTAACAGCGAGGTGGCGAAACAGTTATCCGGTGCTGACTTTGACGGTGATACGGTGATGGTTATTCCGTTGTCGTCAAAAGTTAATATTTCGCATCGGCCATATTTGAAAGAGCTGCTGAACGATGACGGGACCCCGTTCGACCCACAAATGTCATACCCTTATCGGGAAGGAATGAATGTGATGACCCGTACGGATATTGAGATGGGAATCATCACCAATCTTATTATGGATATGACGCTTGCCGGGGCCCCTGATAATGAGGTTGCACGTGCTGTGAAGCACTCGATGGTTGTTATCGATGCGAAAAAGCACAAACTTGATTGGCAGTTATCCGAAAAAGAGAACGGTATCGCGGAGTTAAAAGATAAATACCAAGGGCATTACGATGAAAACGGGAACTGGCGGCACGGTTCCGGGACGATTGTTACTCGGGCGAAAAGTGAAACGCGGGTTAATAAAAGACGAGGGGATTTTAAGGTTGACCCGGATAGCGGTAAGAAGATATGGAAGGACGCTTACGATCTCGAGTATATTGATCATAAGACCGGAAAGACCAAAACACGTACTCAGAAGTCTTCAAGAATGTTGGAAACGGAGGACCCGTATTCTCTGGTGTCGGATACGAACTCGGCAACCGAAATGGCGTATGCGAGATATGCGGCGCAGTTAAAAGCGCTTGCGAATGAGGCACGTAAAGAATATGCGTATAATACTCCGAATCTTGAGTACAGTCCTTCTGCGAAGAAAGTGTATGCCGATGAGGTTGAATCATTGATGGAGAAGCTCCGCAGAAGCCGATTAAATGCGCCAAGAGAGCGCGAGGCTCAGCGTAGGGCTAATGTTAAGAAAAAAATGTTGTTAAAAGAGCATCCGGAGCTTGAGGATGATAAGAAGACGCTTGGAAAGTATTCGCAGCAGTATTTGACTTCTGCCAGGAATGAGGTTGGTGCCACTCGATATAAAATCGAGATCACACCGAAGGAATGGGACGCGATTCAGGCCGGTGCTATCAGTGATTCGGCTTTGAAACAGATTCTTGATGCTACGGACACAAATACGGTGCGGTCGTATGCTACTCCGAGACAGAATACGGGGTTGAGCAGTGCGAAGCAGACGAGGTTATTTGCTTTGAAGCGTTCTGGTTATTCGAATCAGGAAATTGCGGATGCGCTTAATGTACCGTTATCTACGGTTAAATATTATATCAGGGAAGGTAAATCTTAGAAAGGAGTCCGACATGGAGATGGAGCAGAGTTGTTACTTGACTACGTTTGACAATCCGTATGATCCGAGTGAAGATTTCGACAAATGGTTGGACTTCGATGTTGATCATGGGTATTACAGCTGTGC
>CAVGTH010000004.1:0-13911 GCA_963632045.1 Roseburia faecis
TAAATACAATAAGTTTCCTATGCGCCCGCTGAATTGGAAATCCCCTGCTGATTATGTTCAGTCTTTTCTTAATGATGGCGAAATTTTTTAGAAATTGTGTAACACATCATTGACAAACCTACATTTTTTCAAAAAAGGCGCTTGCATCAAAAATTACGGTCTTTTCTCCTCGACCATGCAGACCGCATAGGCAGAAATTCCGTCGCCGCGGCCGGGAAATCCCAGCCCCTCTGTCGTGGTTGCTTTGATGCTGACGCAGGAAACCGGAATCTTTAACACCTCGGCAAACCGCTCACGCATTGCAAGAATATGCGGTGCAAGCTTCGGCTGCTGCGCCACGATGGTTGCATCGATGTTTCCAATACAGAACCCGGCCTCTTTGAGACACTGTTCCACCCGTCTCAGAAGCACCATGCTGTCCGCACCGGCAAATGCCGGATCGGTATCCGGAAACAATCCGCCGATGTCGCCCAATGCCGCAGCGCCCAAAAGCGCGTCCATCACAGCGTGGGTCAGCACATCTGCATCGGAGTGTCCCAAAAGACCCTTTTGGTACGGCACGGTAACACCGCCCAAAACCAATTTTCTGTCATCCACCAGGCGATGGACATCATACCCAAATCCAACACGCATCGCAATCCCCTCTGTTCTCTCTTTTTTTGCAAAACCGCAACCGGCAACAAACCGCAGCCGCCTATGGGCGGTCAGGCTTCCGTGTGTCTGAGCAGTGCCTCGGCAAGCGCAACATCCTCCGGCGTGGTGATTTTGATATTCTGATACCGACCGGGCAAAATCTGCACCGGGATATGTAAAAACTCAAAAAGCGCACAGTCATCCGTCACCGCGATTTGCTCACGCTGCGCCCTCTCGTGCGCCTCGATAATCTCTTTGGTATAAAACCCCTGCGGCGTCTGCATCTGCACCAAACGCTCCCGCGGTACGGTTCTTATCACGGTTCCGTTCTCATCGACTTCTTTGATGGTGTCTTTGACGGCAACGCCGAGCGCGGCGGCACGGCAATGATTCAGTGCAAGGACAACGGAGTCAATCTCCTCGGCGTCAATCAAGGGACGTGCCCCGTCATGAATCAGAACTCGCGCCGCCCTCGCCTCACAAAGCCCGATGAACACGGACTCCTGTCTGGAACTGCCGCCGGGAACGACCGATTTCACCTTTTCGATTTGATACTCCTTTACCATATCCCACACAAGCATCATATCCTGCTCCCTGGTGACAAGTGTCACGTCCGCAATGTGTGCGGCGCGGTCAAAGGCAAGGAGGGTGCGTGCCAGCACCGGAATCCCCGACACCATCAAAAACTGCTTGCTCCCGTCCATCTTCATACGGCTGCTATTTCCGGCGGCAACAATGACCGCCGACGCGAGACTGTTTTCCTTATTTTTCACAAAACCCCTCCCGTCACTCCTGTAAACTTCCAAAGCAACCCAAACCTTTTAAAACGGCAAAAAATTGAACCAAAAGACCGCTCTAGACCGAGATCCGTTCCATCAGCATGCTCTCAACCTGCCGACAGTCCATATTTTTGGATAATCCCAGTTCCGAAACCAGTGCTGATTTTGCATAATTCAGCATCTTACGCTCCGCATTTGACAGGCTCTTTTTCTGCTCTTTACGCAAAAGATGCTTTGTAATTTTCGCCACCTCGCAGAGCTGCCCGTCCTTTAATTTTTCGATATTGTCGTGATAACGCTTGTTCCAGTTTCCGTCCTCGTGCGTATCCTCACATTCGATAAAGCAGCGGATGGCCTCATCCGCCTCCTGTCCGGAGGCCACATAACGAACGCCGATTTCGTCAATGGAGGCAGTCGGTACCAAAACCTCCACATTGCCGATTGATAACTTTAAAACGTAGTATTGATGTGCTTCACCCAAGACACACCGTTCTTCCACACCTTCGATGATGCCGGCCCCATGCATGGGATAGGCAACCTTATCGCCGATCTGAAACATTTCTTTACCCTCTTTCTGCTGCCCTACAAGACATCCGTCAGCACCTGGCGAATGTTGTTGTATGCACTCACTTCAATTTTGTCAAACTTTTTAAGCCCTTCCCGATTGGACGCCGGGATCAGACAACGCTGAAAGCCCAGCTTTTCTGCCTCTGCAATCCGATTTTCCAAAAAGTTGCAGGATCGCAATTCCCCGGTGAGTCCCACCTCACCGATCGCAACCAGGCCACTGTCTAACGGACGGTTCCGAAAACTGGACGCGATGGCAAGCAGCACGCCAAGATCCACGGCCGGCTCCAGCATCCGCAGTCCGCCCACAACGTTAACATAGACATCGTAGCCGGAGGTAGGCATCCCCATGCGTTTTTCCAGTACGGCAAGCAGCATCAGCACACGGGATAAATCCACGCCGGTGCTCATCCGGCGCGCATTGCCGTAGTTCGAGGTTGCCGCAAGCGCCTGCACCTCCGCCAGTACCGGGCGCGTCCCCTCCATGGTACATAAAATACAGGATCCGGCTTCTCCCTCCGGCCGGCCGGAAAGCAAGGCGAGCGACGGATTGGGAATCTCGCACAATCCGGACGCCGACATCTCAAAGACGCCGATCTCATTGGTTGATCCAAATCGGTTTTTGATGGCGCGGATAATCCGATAGGCACGCTGCTGCTCCCCCTCAAAATAGAGGACGCAATCAACAATATGCTCTAAAATCTTCGGCCCGGCAATCGATCCCTCTTTGGTGACATGCCCCACCAGAAAAGTTGCGATCGACTCTTCCTTGGCGATTCGCATCAGGCCGGCCGCCACATCGCGAATCTGCGTCACGCTGCCCGGCGCCGGCGTCAGTGCCGGATTAAACATCGTCTGCACCGAATCCACAATCAGAATATCCGGTTTTTCCTGATAGATGCAGGCGATCACATTGGACATATTGGTTTCGGAATAAATGCGCAGATTTTCAGCCTGTACTCCAAGACGATCGGCACGCAGCTTGATCTGCCGCTGCGATTCCTCACCGGAAACATAGAGGATTTTATGTTCTTTGCCCAGACTTTCGCAGCATTGTAGCAAGATGGTCGATTTTCCGATGCCGGGATCACCGCCGATCAGCACCAGCGAACCCGGCACAATGCCGCCGCCAAGCACGCGATCCAATTCGCCCATACCGGTAGAGATCCGCATTTCCTCCGCGGTTGAAATATCCCTGAGTGGCTTCGGTTTCCCGGACGAGGCAATCCCTGCAGCCTGGCTATTCCCTTTTTGTACGGGCACAACCGTCTCTTCATTCATGGTGTTCCAGGCGCCGCAGCCCGGACACTTCCCCATCCATTTCAGGGATTCCGTTCCGCAGTCTGAACATACAAAGACTGTTTTCTGCTTCATAATATTCTCCGTTTTACTTTTATTTTACCAATCATCTCCTGTTAGTATACCATAATTTTTCAATTTTGTCCAGATTTTATCACGGATTTTGACCTTGTTTTCCATTTGACGACATAACTCCGGAAAAACAAATTCCTTTGCGGATTTGAAAGACAAGCCGCAGATTTTGGCACAAAAATGGGGTTTTGGCACAAAAGAGGGAATTTGTGTTGACTTTTTCAAAAAAACCTTTTATAATAATGGATGTGGCATCATGTGATTACAAAGGAGAGCATTATGGATCAGTTAACAGCACTGATAAAGCAAGAAATCAGAAAACAGTTTAAAAGTGTGAGAAAGTTTACCGCCTATCTGGGTCTTCCCTATACCACCGTGTCCAGCGCGCTCCGGAACGGGATCGGCGGCACCTCTTATGAGACAGTCATGAAAATTTGCCGGGCTTTGGGCATTGCTCAGGTCAACTATCAGGATCCTGTTCTAATCAACGATGACACGCTCAGCGTGCTCAGCCGTTATCATCTGCTGGACAAGCAGGGCGCACATACGGTGCGCACCGTGCTTGAGATGGAATTTGCCCGCTGCTCCGGGAAACCGTTTTCCACCTATTTTATCGAAAACGGCACCGGAAAACTCGAATCGTAACAGAAAACACGAGGCGACGGACGCCTCGTGTTATTTTTTGTCCTATTTTACATTTTACCGCATTTTTAAGAAGGATTTTTCCGTCTCGTGCTTCTTTGCACGCCCCATCAGGCTGCGCACCGCCTCTTTGGGCGAAATTCCCTCAAACAGCACCCGATACGCCTCTTGCACGATCGGCATTTCAACGCCCATCTTTTTCGCAAGGTCATGGGCGGCGCGGCAGGTTTTCACGCCCTCCACCACCATTTTGACCTCCTTCTGCGCTTCTTCCAGGCTCTTTCCCTGACCGATCAGAATACCGGCGCGGCGGTTGCGGGAATGCATGCTGGTACAGGTCACAATCAGATCTCCAATGCCGGAAAGACCGCAAAATGTTTCCGCCTTTGCACCCATCGAGACGCCCAGGCGCGAAATTTCAACGATGCCGCGCGTCATCAGCGCCGCCTTGGTGTTATCTCCAAGCCCCATTCCGTCCAGGATCCCGGCGCACAGTGCAATAACATTTTTCAGCGAACCGCCAAGTTCCACACCCAGCACATCGGGATTGGTGTACACTCTGAAATCCGGGTTCATCATGATGTCCTGAATCAGATTAGCAACCGCCTCTGAACCAGCGGCCACAACATTGGTGGTCGGAATTCTGCGCGAGACCTCTTCAGCATGGCTCGGCCCGGACATCACCGCAATTTCACAAAGCGGCAATTCCTGTTTTAAAATCTGCGACATGGTGCAAAGGCTTTCTTCCTCCAGCCCCTTGGAAATATTCAGCACCAGCTGCTTGGACTTTAAGACGCCTGCCAGATTCTTTGCCGTCTGCCGCATGGCATGCGAAGGCACCGCGACAATTACCAGCTGTGCATCGGCGCAGTCCTTCATCTGATTGGTAAACCGTACCGTCTCCGGGATTTTCACACCGGGCAGAAAACGCCGGTTTTCACGATACTCTTTCAATTCTTCGCATTCTTCTGCCAGATAAGACCAGAGCATGACCTCATGCCCGTTTTGCGCCAGCATGATCGCGACGGCGGTTCCCCAGCTTCCCGATCCTATCACACTGATTTTAGCCATCATCATGCGCCCCTTTCTATCTCTTTTTCTGTCCCAGTTTACTCTCCGTGCCGGCAAGCAAACGGCCGATGTTGGCGTGGTGCATCACAATCACCAAAGCGGCAAGCACGGCCGAAAAGCCGATGTACCACCAATCGCCGAAACGGAAGATCAGCGCCAGTGCCAAAAGCGCCGCACCGCCCAAAATGCTGCCGAGTGACACGTACTTTGTCACCGCCATCACCAATAGCGCAATGACCAGCACCGCAAGGCCGATCCTCCAATCCGCAAACAGGATTGCAACCGCGGAGACCAGCACGCCCTTTCCGCCGTGAAAGTGAAAATAAAGCGGAAAGTTATGTCCGAGCACCACGCCGATCCCGGCGGCGTAAACCGCAAGATCGCGCTGGCCATCCTTCAGCGGACTGAGATACGCAATCAGCATCCCGATCAGAATCGCAAAGACCGCCTTCATGCCATCGCCAAGAACTACCAAAAGCGCGGCTTTTTTTCCGTATGTACGGAGCGCGTTGGTCGCCCCGGCGTTACCGCTCCCGTGGGTGCGGATATCGTCACCGGCAATGATTTTTCCGGCGATGATGGCGGTGCTGATACTGCCGATCAGATAGGCCGCCGCCATAATGATCAAAAACCATAATCCTCTCATACCGAACTTCCTCCCGTTTACTTTTTCTCGTTCTTTTCCCGGATCAGCATCCGAATCGGCGTACCCTCAAACCCGAACTTGGCACGCAGCTGATTTTCCAGATAACGCACGTAGGAATAATGCGCCAGTTCCGCCCGATTGACAAACAATACAAAAGTAGGGGGTTTTACGGACGCCTGCGTTGCATAATAAATTTTCAGGCGCTTTCCTTTATCGGAGGGCGGCTGCACCATAGCAATCGCCTCGTTGATGACATCGTTTAAGATACCGGTAGAAATTCTCTTTCTGTTTTGCTCCAGCACCGACTGAATCATGGGGAAAAGCGTGTCCACACGAAGCCCCGTCTTTGCAGAAATAAAGACAGAGGGTGCATACATCATGAAATTAAGTCCCTCTTTGACGCGGTTTTGAAAATTCTTCATGGTATTGGTTTCCTTTTCGATCGCGTCCCATTTATTGATTACCACGATGCTCGCCTTGCCGCTGTCGTGGACATAACCTGCGATTTTAGAGTCCTGTTCACTGATTCCCTCTTTCGCGTCAATCATAATCAGGCAAACGTCCGCACGGTCTACCGCCGCTAAGGCGCGCACCACACTGTACCGCTCCACCGTCTCGTTAATATGTCCGCGTTTGCGCATGCCGGCGGTGTCGATCAGCACATACTTCTGACCGTCGCGTTCATAGACGCTGTCAATCGCGTCGCGCGTTGTTCCGGCAATATCGCTGACGATAACACGGTTCTCTCCCAAAATATAGTTAACCAGCGAGGATTTTCCGGCGTTTGGCTTTCCCACAATGGCGACATGAATAATATCCTCTTCCGTCTCCTCTGCCGCGGCGGCAGGGAAGAGCGCCACCATCTCGTCCAGAAGGTCGCCGAGTCCCAGTCCGTGAATCGACGACACAGGGTACGGCTCACCGATGCCGAGGTTATAAAACTCATACATTTCCATGGGCGGATTGCCGGGATTATCCACCTTGTTGCAGACCAAAAGCACCGGGCGGCTGCACTTTCGCAGCATGGCTGCAACCTCTTTATCGGCTGCCGTCACGCCGTCGCGGACGTTAACCATAAACAAAATGACGTCCGCCATATCCAGCGCCATCTGCGCCTGTTCCCGCATCTGAGATAAAATCACGTCCTTGCTGGACGGTTCGATTCCTCCGGTATCGATCAGCGTAAAATGGTGTCCGCACCACTCCGCGTCCGCATAGATACGATCCCTTGTGATTCCGGGCGTATCCTCTACGATAGAAATCCTCTTTCCGCTCACTTTATTAAAAAGGGTAGACTTCCCCACGTTCGGGCGTCCCACCACTGCAACAACCGGTTTCATATACTTCCTCCTTTATCCTTGGTAACCGAAAAATGCCGAAATCCTGCGTTTTCGGCCGGGCTTTGGTGACTTTCTATCAGCCGTCAAGCCGCTAGTGCAGCATTGCGTCCAGCAGCGCATAGCCGTCATTTTGCACGATCACAACCCGAACGCCAAGCGCCTGTTCCACTTCCCGTACCGTCTTATCGTCTAAAAATACGTCCTCATCATGCCGCAGCATCGCCGAGGACAAGAGCAGTTCCTCACCCAAATCACGGCCATGAAGCTGCGCGATCAAATCACCGCCGGTAATCAGTCCCGTCACCGTGATTCGCTCTCCGAAAAAGCGGTTTATGATCGGAATCACCTGCACCTTTTCGCCCTGCAGCTTTGCGGCAAGACCGCTTAAGATTTCATAGGCACTCTGTCCTGTCGCAACCGTCTTTTTCCGTTTGGGAACGCGTTTTTTTGTTTCCCGCAGCGCCTCTTCAAATTCATAGCAAAGCGAGGTACAAAGTCCGACGCCGTTTTCCAGCTGCGGAAACCCCTCGTAATCATCATAATCCGGAAGCGGCATTTTCGCCATAATATAAAACTCGTCGCCAAGATACACCAGGCGCGTACCGTGACTTTGCAAAAACTTTTCCTGCCATGCGTGCACCTTAGAAATCGTTTTTCTTGCCAGTTCCAAATCAAACGGCTGAAGATCCGCAAGTCCCTCCCGGTGCGCCGACAGTCCGACCGGCACAATCGAGATACTCTCTACATTTTCGCCGAGCGCGCCCAGATCGCCGAGCGTCCGATCCAGTTCTGCGCCGTCGTTATAGCCCGGGCAGAGCACGATCTGGGCGTTGATGCAGAGTCCGCCGTCGGCAAATCGTTTGAGATACGACAAAACCTCTCCGGCGCGGCGGTTATGCAGCATATGCTTTCGCAGTTCCGGATTGGTGGTATGAACTGAAATATTGATCCGCGGAAGGTGATACCGCAAAATGCGGTCAACGTCCGCATCCGTCATGTTTGTCATGCTGACATAATTTCCCTGCAAAAAGGAGAGCCGAAAATCATCGTCTTTAAAATAGCACGTCTTTCGCATTCCCTTTGGCAGCTGGTCAATAAAACAAAAAACACAGCGATTATGGCACGAGCGCGGCGCGTCAATCAAAAGGGTGTCAAAGCTGATGCCGAGCGGCATATAATCCTCATTTTCGATGGTGACGCTGCGATCCGTCAGCACAATCTCCACGTTTTCCTGGCATGAGGCATACATAAAATCAAGATAGTCGCAGATCGGAATCCCGTTGATGCTTTCAATGCAATCACCGGGGCGCAGTCCTGCCTTTTGCGCAGGACTTTTCGGATCTACTTGTGCAATTCTGACTGCCATAGCCTCTACTTCCTCTTTCTCATAATATACTCAGTATAGCACAGATTCTTGCATGTTACAAGAAAAAAATAAAAACCCAGCCGCGTTAGCCGTCAAAAGCCAGACTGAAAACCGGACAAATAAGAGACCGATTCCGTTTCTGATCGGGCGGCGGCTGTTCTTTTCCGAGAAGAAAAAAGAGCCATGACGCACGTCACAGCCCTCTCCATCATCCATTTACGCTTCGACCGAGATAACTTCCTTGCCCTTGTAACTTCCGCAAGCCTTGCAGACTCTGTGGGGCAACTTTAATTCGCCGCAGCTTGGGCAAGCAACCATGCCCGGCACAGCGAGCTTCCAGTTTGCTCTTCTCTTATCCCGTCTAGCCTTTGATGTTTTTCTCTTTGGAACTGCCATGTTCTTACACCTCTTTCCGTGGTTACTGGAATATGGGGTAACCCCCAAACAAAGTTAAACTTTGCATATTCTACAACAATTGATTCAAAACGTCAAATCTGGGATCCGTCTCCTCGGTATCACAGTGACAGGAACCAAGGTTCAGATTCCGGCCGCATACGGAGCAGAGACCCTTGCAATCCTCACGGCAAAGCATCTTGCCTGGAAGTGCGAGATACAACGCCTCATAGACAACCTCATCAAGATCCAGAACGTCGTTTTTCAAAATCCGGATATCCGGATCACCGTCCGTCTCCTGATAGGGATCCGCCTTCTTCATTCTCTCGTCCGCCGTAAAGTCAAGCTGCGTGGTATACGGCTCTGCACAGCGGTCACAAGTCCCCTCGATCTCCGCAGTGCACGCAGCATGAAACTCCAAAAGTCCGCTGACGTTGACCACTTCACCTTTTAAGCGCACCGGTTTCAAAATCCGACACCGATCTCCCTTTCGCGCCGTGACAGCGACCTCGGTGTCGATCTGCATCCGTTTCCCATCACAGTTTAAGACAGGTAAAAGATTCCATTCCATCTGCTTCTTCCTCTCCGATACCCATCCAAAACAAACAGACGGCAATTATTATACCTAATTACCATCTGTTTGTCAAGAGTTTTTTTACTTTTTCATGAAAATCTCCGGCTGCGCCGATTATTTTGACGCCAGATAGGTATTGATCTTCTCTACCAGCTCGTCCGCGTCCACGCCGTGAACCTGACAAGCCTCTTCAATGCTCTCACCGCTGGCTGACGGACAGCCCAGACAGTGCATGCCGATTCCGAAGAAGAAATCTGCCGTTCCCGGATCCAGCTTTAACACATCCATAATAATCATATCTTTGGTTACTTTCTGCATAAGAAAACATCCTTTCCGTTTGCTAAATTGCACCCAAGTATAAAATATCCGAGTACTTTACACCTAAATATCAGTATACCGCAAAATTCTTAAAAAATCAACCCTTTTCCAAGAAATATTGCAAGAACTTTTCCGTTAAAATTCACGGTTCCAGATGCGGAGCCGATCTTTCGGCGAAAGATACATGCCGTCTCCCTCTTTAACACGGTAATAATCGATAAATTCCGGAAAATTCGACAGAACACGGTTGACCCGTACTTCGTCCGGCGCATGGGTATCCGTTTTCAGCATTCGCATCTGATAAGTCTTTGTAGCCTTGCTGCGCCAGATCGTTGCATAGCCGTAAAACAGTTCCTCCAGTTTCGGATTTCCTTCTCCGGCCACGTCCAAAATGCAGGCCATGGCGGCAATATCCGCCAGGTTCTCGCTCAGCGTTGTCTTGCCGTTCACCGTCTCGCCCGGCAATACCTCGATGGTATCATACGCCGCGGCCGTTTTGGCACAGATTTGCGCAAAGGCCTCCCGATCCTGTTTTTGCCACCAGTCGCGCATATTCCCGTTTTCATCAAACTGCGATCCGATGGCGTCAAACGCATGGCTGATCTCGTGGGCAATCACCGATCCGATTCCGCCCAGGTTACGCTCCCGCACCGCCCGTTTCTCATAAAACGGCGCACGCAGCATTCCGGCAGGAATGGTGATACTGTTGGCAGACGGTTCATACATCGCGTTAACCGTCTGCGGAAGCATGGTCCACTTTTCCCGTGCCGCCGCGCTGACCGGCGTATTCAGGTTCTTCGCCGCCTCTTCGTAATACCGCTTGCAGTAACGGCTGCGGTACTCAATCAGGTTTCCGCCCTCCGCAATGCTGTCGATCTTCAACTCCGGGTCGGTATAGGATTCCGCATTTTCCGGGTACCCCACCCGGATCTGCATCTGCTCCAGCTTGCGCAGCGCGGTCTGCTTACTGCTGCTGCTCATCCAGTTATTTTTTTGAATGCGCTTTTGATAGGTCGCCAAAATCTCCCGCGTCAGTTCTTCCACCGCCGCCTTATCCTCGGCCGACGCGTACTGTTCGGTGTATAGCTTTGCAAGATCCCAGCCGAGCAAATCCTCCGTCATCTGCACTGCATAATCCGCAGGGTAAGCCTTCGTCTCCGTCTGGTTGAGCGCGTTCTGATAATCCTGCCACAGGGAAAACGCGTCCGAATTTAAATATAACGCCGCCCCGTCCATCACGCTGGCGCGCAGATAATCCTTCAGCAGCGCAAGTTCCTCTTTCCCGAAAATCTCATTCACAACGCCGGCCAGCGGCAGATCATAGACCACAACGGTTTCTGCACCGTGAAATCCCAGCTTCTCCAGATAGGTCTCAACGTCCAGTTCGGAAAACACCGTGCGGAGCATCTCTTTATCAAAGACCATATAATTTTTCTGAATCCGGTTATGCTCCTCCAGCGAGAGCGAATTTTCAGCCAATTTTCTGCACAATGCCGCGACCTTTCCGGCGCGCGATGCTGCATTCTCTTCTCCGTACAGGGAAAACAGTGCCGCAATGTAGGTTTCATACGCCGCAGCAATCCGATCTGCGTCCTTGCTTTGGATCAAATCGGGATTCATGCCGGTATACACCTCGGAAAAGGTCAAAACATTTTTTGTGGAATCGTAAATATCGCGGCTCATCGAAAGCGGCAAAAAACCGTGAAAACCGGCACGTTCCAGATCCGCCATGACCGCCAGAAGTTCCTTTTGATCCACGGCCGCGTCAATGGCCTTTAAATAAGGCAGCACCGGCTGCAAGCCCAATTTATCACGGTAGACCGTGTTGCCGGCCGCCATAAAAACATCCACCAGCTTTTGTTCGCTGCTTCCCTTTGTAAATTCTTCTCCGTCGCGGACGTTCCGCCGATACAGCGAATAGATGATTTCGCCGATTTCCTTCATGATTTTTTGATCGATCGCATAAACGTCCGACCATGCCGAATACCCTTCGGGAATCTGCGTTTCATCGAGCCACTTTTCGTTGACATATTCATAATAATTGCCGCAGGGGCCGGTCATACGGGCCGCGCGTTCTGTCAAGAGATCCGCCTGCTGCCAGGTAAGATCGTCGCCGGCGCCCAAAAAACCGTTGCCGTAGCCGCGCACAACGCCGGCTGCCGCCAGGCGGTTGATGTCCGCCTCTGCCCATTCCGGCGTATCGACAAAGGTCAAATCGCCCTGCACCGGCAGCGTCCGCTTTAAAAGCATGCGGTTTAAAATCACCAGCGCCTCAACCCGGCTCATCCGCTCCTTGGGGCGAAAGTTTCCGTCCTCATAGCCGGAGACCAGGCCTGCCTCTACCGCCGCCGCGACCTCGCGGACACAGGTAGACGCAATCTTGCCGGCATCGTGGAACTGTTTTAAAATCTCCGTATCCGCCTGCTCCGTATTCATATTTGCGGCGCGAACAAAGGCCGCAACCACATCCTGACGCAGCGCATAGTCGTCTCCCGTCTCTGCATATGATCCGTCGCGGATTTCATAGTCCGCGTACGCAAAAGGAGCAAAGACCGGCAAAAGCAAAAGCGCAATCAGCAATACCGCAGCGCATCGTTTCATCGTATCTTCACTCCTCTTTTTCTGTCCTGCCTACCGCAAACAATCCAAACTCCAATTTTGGGTAACGGATTTTTGCTCCGGCCGCCAAAATCCGCAAGAGACGAATTTCGGTTTTTCCGCCGTTCGTTTTATCAGCCGTTTTTCTTTCTTACGCAGTTGATGGCGCTCACCAATGCGTTGAGTGAAGCCGTGATAATATCGTTGTCCATACCAACGCCCCACACTGCCTTGCCGCTGTCATGCACCAGGCCGATGTATGCACACGCCTGCGCGGTCGATCCGGTACCGACCGCATGCTCGGTATAACTGTCTACGGTATAACCCTCCGGCAGCACGTCGCCGAGCGCCGCATAAACCGCGTCCAGGCGGCCGTTGCCGCAGCCCCTTACCGTGCGTTCGCTGCCGTCCCGCGTCAGGGTCACATAGGCCGTCATACCGTTCTTTTGTTCAAAGTGGCATTCCTTCAGTGCAACGGGATCCGTCAGGTTGACATATTCCTTCATAAAGATGTCGCGGATTTCCTCCGGCTGCAATTCCTTATGCAAGTGATCGGATACGCTCTTGACCCGATAGCCGAAATCCTCACGCATGTCTTTGGGCAAATGGAACCCAAACCGCTGCTCCATCAGATAACCGATGCCGCCCTTGCCGGACTGGCTGTTGATACGGATCACATCGCCCTCGTATTCTCTTCCGACGTCCTTCGGATCGATCGGCAGATACGGAACCGTCCAGATTTCCTCGTTTCTCTCCTGACGGTAACGCATTCCCTTTGCGATCGCGTCCTGATGCGAACCGGAAAATGCCGCGAACACCAGTTTTCCGCTGTACGGATGTCTGGGGCCGACCGACATCCCGGTCAGCCGTTCATAGGTTTCCACAACCTCCGGCATATTTTCAAAGTGAAGTTTGGGATCCACACCGTGCATAAACAGGTTCATGGCAAGCGTCACGATATCCACGTTTCCGGTGCGTTCGCCGTTGCCGAACAGGGTTCCTTCAACACGGTCGGCGCCTGCCAGCAGCGCAAGCTCGGTATCCGCAACGCCGCAGCCACGGTCATTGTGCGGATGCAGCGAAATCTCCACTGCGTCCCGATATTTTAAATGATCGTTGATATACTCCACCTGAGAGGCATAAACGTGCGGCAGCGACATCTCCACCGTAACCGGAAGATTGATGATCGCCTTTTTCTCCGGCGACGGCTGCCAAACGTCCAAAACGGCGTTGCAGACCTCCAGCGCATAGTCTACCTCGGTACCGGTAAAGCTCTCCGGACTGTATTCAAACCGGAAGTTTCCCTCGGTCTCCTTTGCCAGACGGGAAAGCAATGCTGCGCCGTCCACGGCCAGCTGCTTGATCTCTTCTTTCGATTTTCCGAACACCTGCTCACGCTGGGCAACAGAGGTCGAATTATAAACGTGTACGATGGCCGACTTTGCGCCGCGCAGCGCCTCAAAGGTCTTTTTGATAATGTGCTCTCTCGCCTGGGTCAAAACCTGAATCTCCACATCATCGGGAATCAGCCGATCCTCGATCAGCTTACGCAAAAACTGATATTCCGTCTCGGACGCTGCCGGGAATCCCACCTCAATCTCTTTAAAGCCGAG
>CAVGTH010000004.1:13965-14858 GCA_963632045.1 Roseburia faecis
GAGTTTAACCAGAAACTTGAAAAACTCCACCTTTTCCTCAAGGCTCATCGGAACAACCAGCGCCTGATTGCCGTCCCGCAAATCCACGCTGCACCACGAAGGTGCTTTTTCGATGGCGTCCTTTTGGGCCCATTTCATCTCACAAACCGGAGGCATAAAATAGCCCTTCTTATACTTCTGATAGTTTTTCATTGTCAAACTCCGCCTTTCTCTGTACGTTTTATCCGCTGCCGGGCTGCTGCGCCGTCCGCCGCAATCATACAGTATATTGATAGAATATTAGTATATCACACTCCCTCCTGTTATGCAAGCTATTTTTCTGCGAAAGTCCCGGAGGTTCGCCATACTTTTCACCATATTTTTGCCATCTTTCAAAACCGTTTTTTCGCTTGTCTTATTTTGTCGTACATGCCGAAAATTTTTTGAAATATTATTGTAAACCAATTGTTACATACCGCACACCCGGCTTTTGCCGATTTTCCGTTTCCTGTGGATAACTTTTGTTATCAAGGCTTTTCCACCGCAAAAACCTGTGGAAAATGTGCATAACCCTGTGAATAACTTGTAAATTCGCACTTTTTTATGATGGATAAGCTGTGCATTTTATATTTTGTCCTATTTTATTTTGTTACATTTGTGTTACAATTCGGTTTACATAATATTTATTTTTTCCCCTTGACAAATTTCGGATTTTGGTATATAGCCCCTTATTTTGTCGCAGCGCGCGATAGCGCAATCAAAAAAAATGCGCCGCACGCACCGCGGAAAAAACCTGCTGCCGCACCGCCTTATTTCTTCTTCGATATTTCTTTCAAAAACACACTCTGTTTTCTGAAAAAATCGGGAAAGTTTTTCAAAAACCGCATTGACAAACCGCTTAAAAATCTTTATAC
>CAVGTH010000004.1:14868-22530 GCA_963632045.1 Roseburia faecis
TCTTTATACTGGTGATAGAAAAAAAGATCGTTTGGTTTTAAAAGATAAGGAGTGTAAAATATGAAGATTGCTTTAATCAACGAAAACTCACAGGCGGCAAAAAACGCGCTGATTTGCGAAACGTTAAAATCCGTTGTCGAGCCTATGGGGCATGAGGTGCTCAACTTTGGTATGTACAGTGCGGAGGACGATACGCAGCTGACCTATGTAATGAACGGTCTGCTCGCGGCAATTTTGCTGGGCAGCGGCGCAGTGGACTTTGTTGTGACGGGCTGCGGAACCGGGCAGGGCGCTATGCTGGCGCTGAACTCCTTCCCCGGTGTTTTGTGCGGTCATGTCACCGACCCGACCGACGCCTACCTTTTTGCACAGGTGAATAACGGCAACGCCGTTGCAATGCCCTTTGCGCAGAATTTTGGCTGGGGTGCGGAATTAAACCTCAAATACACCTTTGAGAAACTGTTCTCCGGCGAATTTGGCCTGGGCTATCCCAGAGAGCGCGCCGTACCGGAACAGAGAAACAAAAAAATCCTGGATGAGGTAAAGAAGATTACGCACCAGGATCTCTTAACCATTTTGAAAAACATCGATCAAGACTTTTTAAAGACTGCTGTCAGCGGCGAAAAATTTGCGGATCTGTTCTTCCCGAACTGCAAGTGTGAAGAGGTTGCCGCATACATCAAAGGCATTTTATAAAAAACGCGGCGGTGTTGGATACACCGCCTTTTTATTGACAGAAGGGAGACAAGCTATTTATGGAACCGATTTTACTGACGCCGGCCTTTAAAGACTATCTTTGGGGCGGTACAAAATTAAAGACCGAATACGGTCTGAAAAGCGATCTTGACATTGTGGCAGAAAGCTGGGAACTGTCCGTCCACAAGGACGGGCAGAGCACCGTGGCATCCGGGCCGGACGCCGGGCTTTTGCTCTCTGACTACCTGAAAAAATGCGGCAGATACGCACTCGGAAAAAAGGCGGAGGCCTTTGATTACTTTCCGCTTTTGATTAAGCTGATTGACGCCAAGGATAATCTTTCGGTACAGGTGCATCCCAGTGACGCCTACGCCCTGAAAAACGAGGGTGAATACGGAAAGACCGAGATGTGGTATATCTTAGAGGCAGAGCCGGGCGCGTCGCTCTATTACGGCTTAAATAAGGCGATCAGCAAAGAGGAATTTCAATCCCGTATCGAAGACAACACCGTTTTAGAGGTGCTGCATCAGATTCCGGTGCATCGCGGCGATGTGTTCTTTATCGAGGCCGGTACCATCCACGCCATCGGAAAAGGCATCGTCATCTGCGAAATTCAGCAAAATTCCAATACGACCTACCGGGTTTATGACTACGACCGCCGCGACAAAAACGGCAACACACGGCCGCTGCATATTCAAAAGGCACTGGAGGTTGCAACCCTTGCGCCGGCTGCCGCCCCGGACATTGACCGCACCCCGGTCAATGGTGACGGCTATCAGAAAGAGCTTTTGGCATCGTGTCACTATTTCACGGTCGAAAAACTGACCGTAACAGGAAAGGCTGTCCTGCCTGTCACCGGCGAGAGTTTCCGTTCTCTGATCGTGACAGAAGGCAGCGGAACCCTTCGCATGGGCGATACGGTTCTGCCGCTCAAAAAAGGCGGCAGTGTCTTTATCCCGGCGCAGGATAACACCTATACCGTCGAGGGCGATTGCAGCCTGATTTTGTCCTATTTATAACCAAAAACAAGATGCGGCTTTCCGCCGCCTTGCTGCATACCAAACATTTTCAAAAATAAGGCGATGCATTGCGTAAACATGCATCGCCTTATTTATTTTTCTCCGTAGTCAAACTTTGGCACATATTCTTCTTTTGCCGAGGAACGCTCTTGCATATAGCCGCGCACAAAGCCCAATTCCTGTGCCGCCTCGACCACCTTTTTATATTCAAAGGTGGTGATTCTTCGGTTCAGCGTCTGATCCTCTTTTGCCAGATGCGCCGGGAAATACTGGCTCATCAGGCTGATTGCCATCTTTTCGGCGTCATAATGCTTCGCTAAATAATTTAAAATCCGAATGCTGTCCCGATAACCGCCGGGCAAAACCAAGTGCCGCACCATAACGCCCTTTTGCATATGCCCATCCTTGTCTGTTTCCGCATAGCCGACCTGGCGCATCATCTCGTCAAGCGCCGCGGACGCCACCGAAAAATAGTCCGGCGCGGCAGAGTACCTTGCACTCATCGCAGAGGACGCATACTTAAAATCCGGCAGATAAATATCGATCAGCCCCTCAAGGTCGCGCAGCGACTCTGCCTTATCATAGCCGGAGGTATTATAGATGATCGGGATGGAAAGTTTCGGCCTGACGCTTTGCAGCAGCGGAACCAGCCGGGACACCATATGGCTTGGCGTAACCAGGTTGATGTTTGCCGCGCCCCTGTCCTGCAACGCCAAGATTTCTTCTTCCAGCGTTTTTGCGCTGATCTTTTTCCCTTTTCCCTCTGCCGATATCGCATGGTTTTGACAAAACACACACCGGAGGTTGCAGCCGGAGAAAAAAACCGTTCCGGAGCCGCTGCCGTAAGAGATACAAGGCTCTTCCCACAGATGCAGTCCCACTCTGGCAATTACAAACGCGTCGCCGATGCCGCAAAACCCGGTTTTTTTGCTGCGGTCAACGCCGCACGCTCTGGGACACGCATTGCAGAATTGCTGATTCATCTTCCATCCCCCTATTTGATACCGATTGACACGTTTAAGGGGCTGCCGCCGGCAGCCCCTTGATGTCTTTTACCTGTTTATCGTTTGTACGGCTGACCATAATGAAAATAACCCTCGTCAGCCACGTTGTCCTCAATTGTCGGGATCAACCCCAGCACGGGAAGATGGAAAATCGTCTCAATTTCCTCGGCGCTCTTAATGGTCTGATCCAAAAGAAAACGCAGAAATACATAGCCTGCCGCGGCGACAAACCCGATGATTGCGCCCAGTGCCGTATTACGCGGCACGCTCGGCGAAGCCGGGGATTTCGGCACCTCGGCCGGGTCGATAATCGTTGCGCTGCCGGCCACTACCACGCGCGCAATTTCATCCGGCGCGAGATTTAAAATCGTATTGGCAAGATTGGCCGCCATCTGCGGATTGGTATGGCTGACGCTGATCTTCAGCATACCGGTTCCCTCCACATTGGTGATCGTGGACATTCCTTGAATTGCGGCATAGCTGTATCCGCTGTCACTCTTATCCGCAACATCTTTAAAAAAGGTGTTGCTGCTCAGTATCTGGCCGTAGGTTTTTGCAAGCTCCTGCGATACCATCAAATCACTCAGATTGGTATCCTGTTTGATGCTGCCCGAAATTGCGTTCACGTCACCCGTAATATAAAGAGTTCCGCTTGCCACATAAATCGGATCCATCATATAGCTTGTATAAAAGTACGCTCCAATCGCCACAATGAAAGTAGAAATCAAAAGTAAAGGCCATTTGGGGAGCATCAACGCCACCACCTTGCTTATGCTTAATTCTTCGTTCACTTCTGCCACAATCCTTTCCTATTTTACAAATGCACGAACCGCCCGGTATTTGCTTCCGTCAAGTACAACGTCCATCACCGGTGACCCTGTTGCAATGTCTATGATATAGCGATCTGCTTTGTATTCTTGTCCAAAGTCATTGTTTGGCAACAGTTGATTTAAGGTCAGGTGTTCCGGATTTTCTTTCATCTCAAGCTGAACGCGGATGATGACAGTATCCTTTTGCTGCACCACCATGGACGGATAAAAACTCCATCCAAACTTCACCGAGCTTGGGAATTTTTCAGAAATCTGGCTTAAAAATCCTGCAAATGTGGCAGCAAAATCCTCACCAAACTGATTGAAATCCGCCGGCTTTGCCTCGGCAGACATCGGCGTCTCGTAAACGGAAACCGGCACCTCATCTAAGATATAGGCATAATCCGCCGCATTCTTCGGATAGGGATAGGTCTGTTTTAAAAAGCGTGTATTGTGTTCATCGCCGTAAGCGTGCGTTAGGCCTACCACCTCGTCAAGCTGGAGCAGCAGACACGCCGCGTCTTTGACCGTTACATCATTCTTCGCGCCAAGGATCGGCTCACTGTAAAGCAGGATATTATTCTTGCGGGCAAACTGCAACGCCATTTTTGCGTTTCTTTCCGTGAGGTCTGCATCGGTATAGGTGTCACTGCCAAAAGAGAGTGCACCGCTTGTCTGCCGCATTGCGTAAAAGCTCAGTATGGCCGCCGCGTCCTGCACGGTTGCCGTCTTGTCCATATATTCCTTGTTTGCCTTATCCTCGCCCATGCACTCTTCGGCAACAAGTTGGATTGCCTTTGCGTATTCGCCGTCAAAGGACGGTAACTTTTTTAAGTTGGCATAAGAGGGGTTGTCCGATTCGGTACCAATGTGAACTGCAATGTTTGCGATCTGTCCGTTGGTCAGCGTTTTTGCCTCATCGTATGCGATCCCTGTTTTCAGATCATCCCAGACAATACGCAAAATGTCAGAGGAAACGGTATCTTTAAATCCGATATGTCCAAGTTCTCCCTCGCAGCGTACAATCATGGTTGCCGCCTCGGCACGGGTCAGTGTCGAATCCAGACGAAGGTTAAACCCATCGTCTCCCTTCATCACACCGCGCGCATATGCCCAGGCAACTGCATCGGGATTATCACTGGTTCTCGTCACCGCAGCCGGTGCAGTTTCTGCCGGTTTTCCGGCTCTCTCCCAAAGATATTCCGCCGCCTCGTCACGGGTTGCCGGCCGATCCGGATAGCGCATGGCGTCCGGGTCGCCGCCTGCCATTTTGGCAAACTGCCAGCGCGTCACCAACTCATCCGGCTTAAACTCACCGTCGGGAAACCCGTTAACACGGCCGTCACTGTGCATTTTATCCACGGCGCCGTACGCCCAGTGTTCTTCCGGAAGGTCCGGAAAAGTCGCCGCAAACGCGGAAGTGCAAAGTATCGCCGCACAAAGCGGAAGGACAGTCCAAAACTTTTTCATAGCAATAACTCCTCTCTCACGGTTTTCACCGCATCATAAGAAATATTACAGGTTAAACGATATACCGGCACACGTTCTATCAGCGCGGCGCAATGCTCTGCCGCAAGCGACATGCTGTCCGCAAAGGGAAACTTTCTGCATTCGCCGAGCAGTCTGCCAAACGCCTGCGCGGTCGGCAGCGGCGCTATGGTATTTTTTTCGCCGCGCTCTAAAAATACGATCGCATGGAGCGGAACGGAAAGATTCTCGTTCAGTCCGGTCTTGCCGCTCCAGGGGCTGCCGCAGGCCAAAACATGATCCGGCCTGTCCAGCCGCAGCACCGGCGTATCATCGTTAATCATCACCGTATTTGGCACATGCTTTTGCCAAAGCCCGGTATGGGTACTCTTTCCCGTGCCGGACGGCGCGGAAAATAAAATTGCCTTACCGTCTGCCGCGATGCAGGAACTGTGCAGCACCATGCGCGAATGCCTTAAGCACATATCGCTAAAGGCCTGTCCGGCAAACAAAAAATCGCGGGAATCAACCGCATCGGGATTATCATCGCCGCCGGCAGTATCTTCATCGTCATCCATCGAGAAGATAGAAATATCCGTGCGATCCTTTAAAAAATCCATTCTGGCGCTGACAATATCCTCAAACCCCGGCAGCGTCCGCCAGGCGCTCCTGACGCCGTCTTGGTTTGACAGCCGCCAAAAAAAGCGGTTTGATAAAGTCTTTCCCGTCGGTTTTGGGATTTTTGTGCCGCGCTCAATAAAAATCCCAAAATCGCAGATACGCTCCCTCTCGTTTTCAAGAGGGAGCGTATACTTTGCCATACAGGATTTCATATATTCTCTGCCGCCCTGCAGCTCCACCGCAAGACCGGAAATCTCATACTTCATCGCGCGTCATGACACTGCGCTGCTAACGGATTGCTCAGCGAGTTGTATTTCCGCGGCCGACGCTGCCTTTAGCAAATCCTGCTTCGTAAAACTGCTGCCGCTTCCCGTGTATACCGAAGTCGGTACATTGGTATACGCAATATGGCTATCTTTTTCCAGGGTTACCGGCTGCAATTTGGGCATCTCAAAGCTGCCTGCGCCGGCATAACCAAAAGCTAACTTTTTCATTTTCGTTCTCCTCCCATCCGCAATTAATTCTTCACTACGCTGCCGGGTGTGTCAGCACTTTGAGTAGTGTCGATTTTAAACACCCTGCCTGCATACGTTTTTCCTGTATCCGTACTTGCCTGAAAATATACCCTTGCATAATACGTACCGGCGGTCATACCACCACCCTCTAAGTTCTCGAGCTTGACTGCAAACATACCGTCCGTTCCTTTACCCAATGCCTCGTAAGACGTAGAAACAGAAAAATTCGCATCTGAAGAAATCTCGACGCCGTAACTGGTTGCAGCGCCTTCGATCTTACCCATTACAATGATCGAATCAACCGCACTTTCTCCCGTTCCTTTCAGGAATCCTGCGCCCGGCGCTGCAATTTCACTTGCCGCGGTTTCTTCTTTAGCTGTAATCTCAATCTTCTCGCCTTGGGTCAAATCAGACTTCTTAATCCAAACCTTACCTTTTGACACGAAATAATCCGTAAACTCTTTCTCTCCAAGTTTAATGCTTGCTACAACCTTCGTTGTATCTCCCAAATCAATCGGAACGTAATCATCGTTTTCAGCTTTACTTAAATCCAAATCCTGGTTTTCTCCCCCATCGTTATCGACTACCACATTGACCGACATCTTTGCCGCCGGGATCGTGCCGGACGCCGCAGTATAAGCCGTGCCGTCAGAACTCTTGCCGCCGACCTTTACGATTGCGTTCACATCTGTACTATCTGTCACATACTCAAAAACCACATTAGTACCATCGCCTGTTTTCTGATCAATGTAAACGATATCGCTACCCTTCGTCACCGTTTCTGCGGTACTAGCCAGATAAGTATAGATATTACCGGTAGCAGCATCTTGCACGGTAGACATAACCTTAATTTTCGACGTGTCTGTTCCGTTATAAACGGTCGTGGTCGACACATTCGGCGTTGCAGCCGATACCCCAACTGTTGCCGCGATGCAGGTCGCCCCCACCACAGCGCTAACCAATCTTTTTAACACTTGCATCTCCTCCTTATGTCTTTGACATAAAAATATATAAAGTTATTTATTCTTATTCGTGCTTTTGTGTGATCTTGCCGTCCTTCATATGAAGCACACGGTCACAAAGCGCGGAAACCGTATCGCGGTGCGTCACAAAAATCACCGTTCTGCCGCTATGGCATAAATGGCGTAAAATCTTTTCTTCCGTATCGGCAGACAAGGCCGATGTGGATTCGTCCATCAAAAGAACCTGCGCACGACTGTACAGCGCCCTGGCGATCGCCATCCGCTGCCGCTGACCGCCGGAGAGCCTGCCGCCGCCCTCACCCAAAAAGGTATGAATCCCATCGGGGAGCGCGTCAATCACGTCCTCACATTCTGCCATCTTAACTGCCGCCGTAAAACGGTCCATATCCGGTTCTTCTTCAAAAAGAGTGATGTTTTCAAGCACGCTGCCGGAAAGCAAAAGGAAATCCTGCGGTACATAGGCAAACATGCCGCGCAGCGCATTGTTTAGCGGAACGCTGCCGTTTGCAGTTTTTAACGTAATCGTGCCGGAATCCGGCCGCAAAATC
>CAVGTH010000004.1:22540-29650 GCA_963632045.1 Roseburia faecis
GTACTCTTTCCCGCACCGGAATTACCGGTGACTGCTGTCAGTTTATTTTTCAAAAACGAAGCATCCGCATGCCGCAGCACCGGCAATGCCCCGTATGAAAAATCCAAATCAGAGATCTGTATCTCGAAAAGGCTTTGATAAAGTGCGTCGGTATCCGCCGCAGGGAGTTCCTCATCCTCCGGCAAATTCCAGATTTCTTCCAAGCGCTCTTCTGAGGCACGGATGGACAAATACTGCGGAAACAAAGACGCCAAATCACGAAACGGCGTTGTCACGTCCCCGGTAAGTCCCAAAACCGCCGTCAGGGTACCAAACGTCATCACGCCGCGGGATATCTGCCACGCACCGTAGGCCAGCGCCATATAATAACCGGCCGACATTGCAACATAAAAGCAGATATTTGCCCCGATGCTCAAACGATTTTTGCGGATCGTCAAAGCATACGCGTCGTCCTGCGCCCGCCTTAACTGGCGCAGCACCACAGAATAAACGGAAAAAGCCTTAATCACCGTCAGATTCTGGGCGGTCTCCTGGATAAAGGATCGGATTCTGCCTTCACATGCGCGGCATTCCCGAAAGATGTCGCCCGTCATTTTGCGATAGAGCCGTGCAAAACCCAGCATCAAAACGCCGGCAAGCACGCACAGAACCGCCAGAACCGAATCCAGCATCAACAATGCGCCAAAGCTGAGCAGAATCCGCGTCCCCACAGAAATCAGCGAGGGAATCACATTGCCCACGCCCTCTGCCACAATAGAAGAATCCCCGGATATCCGATTTACCAGTTCTCCGGAGTGGAACCCCTCTACCGAACGCTTTTGCTTATGTAAATATCTTTCAAACAGCTGCGACTGAATCTTAAAACGGATCTTCGTCACGGTGTCAACGTGCAGCACGGTTAAAAGAACTTCTAACAATAATTGTAATAACAAAACCCCTAAAAGGAGCAGTCCGATCGGCAGCAGCTTACCCGGAACCTGTCCGGTTGCGGTGTCAACCACTTTTTTTGACAACAACGCCATATAGACGCCGCAGGCAGAGCCGAGCGCACCCAAAACGGAAAGTGCGGCAATCCTATGCCAGGATCCGGACAAAAATCGGCGGAAAAGATGCTGGTTCATAGTTTCCCTCCCGCGGTCAAGATGTCTGACACGAACCCTCAAAAAGGAGCTGATTTTCACGCAGCAGCGTCAAAAATGCAGCAACTGCCTCCTGTGCGGTATCACGGGGGATACGATATTCCTCTGCCAAGGTATCAACAAGCGCATCCTCATTGGTTTCTTCTTCCAAAAGCTGCCACAAAAACGCACCGGTGCGGTTCAGCGACAACATCTGATCCTGTGCTTCATACGCCGCGTCATAAGGGATTGCAAAATATTCGCCGGCAATTTCTTTCACCATAAAGCCGTGCTTTATCTGCATTCCGCTATGCCCCCTCGCAAAGATTTATCATACCAATCCATGGTCCTATCCTTCGTTATATTCAACTAAATTATATACTTATTGAAGGCTTCTGTCAAGCACTTTTCTTACAAAAAAGTTAATTTTTATTACGTATCGATTAAGATTGTCAGTATTATACAATATTTCATTTATTTTTTAGATAATCTGCCAAACGTTCATCGGGGAATCCATAGAATGTCCGGATTTCTGCGGAACCATGTCAGCTGCCGTTTGGCGTATCGGCGTGAGCGCTGTTTGATGAAATCCACCGCCTCGGCAAGCGAAAGTTCGCCCTTAAAATAGGCAATCAGTTCTTTATAGCCGATCGCCTGCATCGAGGTCGCATCCTCCGGAACGCCGCGGCGCAGCAGGTTTTCTACCTCTGACAGAAGTCCCCTTTCCATCATGCGGTCAACGCGCAAATCGATCCGCTCGTAAAGCCGCTCGCGCGGCATGGTAAGCCCATAAATCTCCGCGTCATAGACCGGCGTTTTTTTGGAGAGCCGATCCGACTGCGTCTTGGTTGTCTTTCCCGTTTTAATCATTTCCAGTGCGCGGATTACCCGTTTTACATTGTTGGGGTGAATCGCAGCGGCTGCCTCCGGATCCAGCGCTTTTAACCTTTGGTGCAGTGCCTCGTTCCCCTCCCGGTTTGCAAGCACACGCATCTCCTCGCGGAACGCATCGTCACGCGGCATCGGCGCAAATTCAATCTGATGGAGCAGGCTGTCCACATAAAGTCCCGTCCCTCCGCACAGTACCGGCAGCTTGCCGCGCCCTAAGATATCCGCAATGCATGCTCTGGCGGCAGTCACAAAGTCCGCAACGCTGTAATTGACCTCCGGCTCAACCACATCCAGCATGTGATGGACAACGCCCTGCATTTCCTCTTTGGTTGGTTTTGCCGTGCCGATATCCATGCCGCGGTATATCTGCATCGAATCACAGGAAACCACCTCGCCGCCGCGCTCCTTGCACAGCTCGATGGCAAAATCCGTCTTTCCGGATGCGGTCGGCCCGACCACGCAAAGCAGCTTTGGCTTTTCCATCAGATCTCCTCCCTTTCCGGCCTTTCCGGCTAAACCCGCCGTTTAAACATTTTTTCAATCTCCGTCTTGGTAAGCGTAACGCGCACCGGCCTTCCGTGCGGACAGGTTTTTATACCGCTATCCTCCATCGCCTCGGTGCGGCGCACCAAATCCTGCATCTCGGTCATGCTCAAACGGTGGTTTGCCTTGATGGCATACTTGCAGGAGATCATATCGAGCGCACGCTCTTCAAAATCCGCCACCGGATGCCGTCTTTGCTGCTGCATCGCCTCGCTCAGTTCCAGCACCAAATCCCGGATTGCGTCCTCGTCCGCCGCAATCGGCGCGGCGTGCACAATCACGGCACCTGAGCCAAAATCTTCAATCTCAAATCCGAATTTTAAAAATTCCGCCCGATGCTCCCAAACGGTCTGTTTTTCCTGAAAGTCCAGGTTCAGCACTGCCGGGGTCATCATCATCTGCGCCATACGCTCCCGTTTTAAATAGGCGGTGCGCAGCTGTTCAAACCGCAGCCGCTCATGCGCGGCGTGCTGATCGATCAAAAAGATACTGTCACCCTTTTGACAAATGATATAGGTGTCAAACGCCTGGCCGATGATTCTGGTATGTTCCTTCGGTGCGGCGCTCTCTTCCATATCAAAGAGCGCCGTCTGCACCGTCTGCATCGGCTTTGGCGACTCCGGCGGCACAGTTGGTTTGATCGGCTGCACCGGCGCGGCACCGTCCTGTTTCGGCTCACAAAAGACATTTGCCTTTATCGGTGCATCCGTCTGCGACGCGGCGCTCTCCTGTCTTGGCGCCTCCTCCCAGGCAGAGCCGACCTGCCGCTTGGGAATGGTATATTCCATATATTGTCTGACTAGATTGGGGTCTACCCTGCCGCTCCGCGCCGAAGCGTTTGGCGCCGCACCGTACCTGGGTGCAGATACCGCCGCGCCCGGCACAGCGTTATTGTCCGCCGCCCGGTTCTGCGCGGGAGCCGGTTCAACGGTGACCTGTTCGGCATTTGTCTGATACAGGGCGTTGCGGATGGCATGGTACGCCACATCGTAAATCTGCTTTTCGTTGGCAAACTTCACCTCGGTCTTTGCCGGGTGAACATTGACATCCACCATGTTTTGCGGCAGATGCACCGAAATAATGAAAAACGGAAACCGTCCCACCATGATCGCATTGCGGAACGCTTCTTCTGCGACCTTGGCAATCACATGGTTTTTTACATAGCGGCCGTTGACAAAAAGCGTCTGTCTCGTCCGGTTGCCTCTGGCAAGTTCCGGCTTGCCGATCAGGCCGGTGATGTGAATCTGATCCTCAGTATAATCCACGGGGATTGTCGCTTTGGCGTGATCCAACCCATAAATTTTCAGCACGGCGTTTTGCAGACTGCCGTCGCCGGCGGTCGAAAACACCTCTTTTTCATCGCATGTATAAGAAAACGAGATATCCGGGCGCGAGAGCGCGATACGGCTCAGCACATCCGCAACATACCCGGTCTCGGTTGCGTCCTTTTTCAAAAACTTCATACGTGCCGGGACATTGGCAAACAGCTTTTGCACCAGCATGGTTGTCCCGTCCGCGCAGGCGATCGGCTGCTTGTCCTGCGCGCTTCCGTGCAGCACGGTAAGGCAGCAGCCCTCCGGGGCGTCCTTGGTTTTGGAGATAACCTCCACCTCGGCCACGGCGCAAATGCTCGCCAGCGCCTCACCGCGAAATCCCATGGTTGCGATCTGTTCCAGATCCGAGATGGCGGTCAGCTTGCTGGTGGCATGCCGCAAAAATGCGGTCTCGATCTGATCGGCCGGGATTCCGCAGCCGTCATCGGTCACCCGTATGTAGGAGATACCACCCTTTTTAATTTCCACATGGATATGGCGCGCGCCGGCGTCCATCGCATTTTCTACCAGTTCTTTCACGACGGCAGAGGGGCGTTCCGCAACCTCGCCTGCCGCAATCTGATCCGCAACGTTTTGCGGTAATACCTGAATCTCCGGCATGCTATCACCTTACCTTTCGGATGCATTTTTTGCTTTTGCCTGTAGGTCATACAGTTTCGTCATGGCCTCCACCGGCGTCATCACATTTAAGTCAAGCGCTTTCAGTTCGGAAAGCACCGGGCTTTCCTCTGCGCCGAAAAAGTCCATCTGTGCCCGGTCGGCGGCCGCGCTCTGCACGGCGGAATGGATTTTTGCGTCATTTACCTCACGGTTGTCGCTGTGCTCCAACGACTGCACAATCTCACGCGCGCGCTTTACCACCGATTTCTTCACACCGGCCAGCGCGGCCACGTCCACGCCGTAGCTCTCGTCCGCGCCGCCGCGAATAATCTTGCGCAGAAAATGAATGGTGTTATCCCTTCTTTTCACCGCGATACAATAGTTTTTGACATTGGGGATTTTATGCTCCAGCTGGGTCAGTTCGTGATAATGCGTGGCAAACATGGTCTTTGCGCCGCATTTTTGGGTGTCTGCGATATACTCCGTCACCGCCCATGCAATCCCTAGCCCGTCATAGGTACTGGTACCGCGGCCGATCTCGTCCAGGATAATCAGGCTCTTTGCAGTCGCGTGATCCAAAATATAAGCAACCTCATTCATCTCAACCATAAAGGTACTCTGTCCCGATGACAAGTCATCCGACGCCCCGACGCGCGTAAAAATCTTGTCTACAATCCCGATCTCCGCCTCGGCCGCCGGCACAAAACTGCCGATCTGCGCCATCAGCACAATCAGCGCCGTCTGCCGCATGTAGGTTGACTTTCCGGCCATGTTCGGCCCGGTAATCATGGCGATCTGGTTTTCCGCACAGTCAAGCATCACATCGTTTGGGATAAACATAGACTTTTTTTCCAGTTCTTCCACCACCGGATGCCGGCCGTTTTTGATGATGATTTTGTCGCCCATGTTCACACTCGGCATACAATATCCGTTCTTCTCCGCCACGGCGGCAAAGGAACACAAAACGTCCAGGGTCGCAACGGCCTTTGCCGTCCGCTTTACCCGATAGAGCGCCTGCCCCACGCGGTCGCGCACCTGACAGAACAGTTCATACTCCATATCAATGACGCGGCTGCTGGAATCCAAGACACGCTCCTCAACCTCTTTTAATTCCGGCGTGATATAGCGTTCGCCGCCGGCTAAGGTTTGTTTTCTGATAAAATAGTCCGGCACCTGATCCGCGTACTGCTTTGTGGTCTCGACATAATAGCCGAACACCTTGTTATAGCCAAGCTTTAACAGCTTGATGCCGGTTTTTTCTTTTTCTTTCTCCACCAGTTCTCTTAATTTTTCAACGCCGTGCTTGGCAAAATCCCGCTCCCGGTCGAGTTCTTCATTGGCGCCGTCTTTAATCAGGCCGCCGCCGCGCAGGCTGGCCGGTGCATCGGGATTGATGGTTGTATCAATCAGGGTGCAGATATCGTCCAGCGGATCGATTTTTTCTGCGCACTGGCGAAGCAGCGTGGTTTGCACACTGCCCAGGCAGTGCAGAATCTGCGGCATCTGCACAAGCGAGAGCATCAGCGCCGTCAGATCGGTACAGCCGGCGTTTTTGTATACAATGCGGTTGATTAACCGCTCAATATCCGCGATATTTTTGAGCGCCTCGGTGATTTCCGCGCGCATCATCGGATCGTGCAAAAGCTCACCCACCGCGGTCTGCCGGTTGGCAATCAGCGCACAGTTTAAAAGCGGCGCCGTAATCCACTGCCGCAGCATTCGGGATCCCATGGAGGTATGGGTGCGGTTCAGCACGTGAAGGAGACTGCCCCGCGTATTGCGGTCGCGCAGCGTCTCCAAAATCTCAAGGTTGCGCAGGGTATAGATATCCAGCTGCATTTTACTCTCATCCCGGCCGACCTCGACCGACTTTAGGTTTTTCAGCTCCGTTTTCTGGGTCTCTTCCAAATATAAAAGGAGCGCCCCCAGCGCACAGAGACAATGGACGCTGTCTCCGATCGCCTCGATCCCCTCGGAGCCGAACTGCAGCCGTACCTTTTTCTCGGCTGCTTCCTTATCGTATGCCCAGTCATAGTAGCTGTGCAGTGCACCATGGGTACGGTCCGCAACATGGGTGCGCAGCGATTCATCCTGATAGGCATAGGAATGAAAGATGGTTTCGATCGGCATGGTTTTTGCCAGTTCATTCATCAGCGGCAGCAGGTAATCCTCATCCGAAAATTCCTTTGCGATGCATTCGCCGGTTGTGATGTCCACCATTGCCACGCCGGCGCCGTTCTCGTCGGCGTAAAGGGAGCAAAGATAATTATTTTTATTGGCGTCCAGCGCCGCCGTGTCCATAATCGTCCCCGGCGTAACCACGCGGATCACCTCACGCTTTACGATGCCCTTGGCCGATTTGGGATCCTCCGCCTGTTCGCAGATTGCAACGCGATAGCCGTTCTCTACCAGTTTTGCAACATAACTGTCCACAGCATGAAAAGGGACGCCGCACATGGGAGCCCTCTCCTCCATACCGCAGTTACGGCCTGTCAGCGCAATGTTCAGCACCTTGGCCGCGATTTTCGCATCGTCAAAGAACATCTCATAAAAATCGCCCAGACGATACATCAAAATACAGTCTGCGTATTCTTTTTTGACTGCAAAATACTGTTTCATCATCG
>CAVGTH010000004.1:29733-41469 GCA_963632045.1 Roseburia faecis
CTCATCTGTTCCCTCCCCTTTCGGCAGCCTGATATTACAAGACCGATAGGAAGAAAACCGCAGGCCAATAATTGCCGGCGGTTTTTCTTCTTTATTTTAATGGCATCCGCCGCATGTCGAGCAGGAACCGCCGCAGCTATGTCCGCTGTGAAGCGCACTCTTGATGATCTGATCCATCTGACCGAGCACCTGTTCCAGCTGCTGATTGGCCTCGATATATTCGCGGATCACGGCATTTTGTGCCATCTTGTTAAACTCCTGCTGGAGATATTCGTTGATTTCCTTTGCCTCGTCCGCCGTTGGCTGATGATCCTGAAACTGTTCCATTTTTTCCTGGCGTTTATCATTGTAGCCGTTGATCAAATCCACCGCCTCGGCATCGCCGGTCAGCGCACGGTTTGCCTCATCGGCACGCTTTTTGATATCACTGTGCGCAATCAGTTCGCTCAGTTCTTTTGCTTTTTCAAATATTTTTTCCTGATCCATTTTCTTCCTCCTCAATCATTTCACCAAACAAAGACCATGTCTGGGTTTTTGTAATCTTCACCTTAACCATCTGCCCGATCTGCTCTTTTGTGCCCGGAAAGTTCACCACTTTGCCGCCCTCGGTTCGTCCGGTCAGCGTCTCCTGATTGTTCTTGCTAAGTCCCTCGGCCAGCACGGTTTCCGTCCTGCCGAGATATGCGTCATTTTTGCGTCTGGAAATTTCGTTCTGCACGGCGAGCATCGCCTCAAAGTTTTGATGCTTTTGCGCCTCGTCCATCACGTCCGGCATTTTGGCCGCCGGAGTGCCGCTTCGTTTGGAATAGATAAACGAAAAGATCGTGTCGTATTCCACTTCTTTTAAAAGCGAGACCGTCTCGGCAAAATCCGCGTCCGTCTCACCGGGGAATCCTACAATAATATCGGTTGTCAAAACGATCTCCGGCATGGCGGCGCGCACCTTTTTCACAAGGGAAAGGTACTGATCTCTGGTATACTTTCGGTTCATCGCCTTTAAAACGCGATCCGAACCCGACTGTACCGGAAGATGCAGCTGCTTGCAAATCTTTTTTTCGCTTGCCATCACGGCGATCAGTTCGTCCGACAAATCTTTGGGGTGTGAGGTCATAAAGCGCACCCGTTCAATCCCGTCTGTGCGGCAGACTGCCTGCAGGAGCGCGGCAAAAGAAAGGCCGCTTTCAAGATCGTTTCCGTAGGAATTGACGTTTTGCCCCAGGAGCATGACCTCCCGATAGCCTTTTTGCGCTACCTCGCGCACCTCTTTTATGATATGTTCGGCGTCCCGGCTGCGCTCTCTGCCCCGCACATAGGGAACAATGCAGTAGGTACAAAAATTATTGCAGCCGTACATAATCGGAATCTTTGCAAGCGGCGGCTTCGAGCGAAAATACGAGATCTCCTCCGCAATGCGGCCATCCTCGTTTTCGGTCGCAAAAACGCGCTGCTTTTGCATGACCTCATACAAAAGCTCCGGCAGCCGATACAGAGCATGCGTGCCAAACACCAGATCCACATGGGTATATTTTTTTTGAATCGTCTCGGCGATATGCGCCTGCTGCATCATGCATCCGCATACCCCGATAATCATATCCGGTCTGCGGCGCTTTTGATGTTTGAGCGCGCCCAGGTTGCCGAAAACGCGCAGTTCCGCATTTTCACGCACGGCGCAGGTGTTATAGATCACAAGATCCGCATGCAAAGCATCATCACAAAAGCCGTATCCCATCTCAAACAGCATACCCTTGATTTTTTCGGAATCGCTGGTATTTTGCTGGCAGCCGTACGTCTCAACAAAAGCGAGCGGCTGATTTTCTCTGCTCTCTGTCACGGTACGGATTTTTCGGATATAGTCCTGCTGCTGCGCCATCTCCTCTGCGCTGATTTCACGATTTTGCTTCATGCCTGACCTCTGTATTTATTCAAGATTTTTTCAATCCGGCCGATCGGCGTCAAAAGTTCACTGATGGAATTGTCATCATTGAGCGTCTTAATAATCAGAGCAATGTATTTTGACATATCCACCTCATGATACCACGGCGCCTTTAAAAGCTCCGGCATGCGATATACCAGGTTGGTGGTAAACACTGCGTCAATCAGGCCGGACTCGTATGCCTGGTTAAATTTATCCAGTCCCTCGGTAAACAGGCCAAAGGTCGAAAATACCAGTACACGTCTTGCCTTTCTCTTTTTCAGTTCCTTTGCCACATCGATCATGGAATCCCCGGATGCAATCATATCGTCAACGACGATAACATCTTTGCCGGCAAGATCACTGCCCAAAAATTCATGCGCAACGATCGGATTCTTTCCGTCAATGATGGTTGCGTAATCGCGCCGCTTGTAGAACATACCAAGATCCATCCCAAGCACCGAGGAATAGTAAATGCAGCGTCCGACCGCACCCTCATCGGGAGATACGATCATGGTGTTGTCTTTATTTAAAATAATCTGATCGTCATAGCGCAGGCACGCCTTAATCATCTGATAGGTCGCATGGACATTCTCAAACCCGGTCAGCGGAATCGAGTTTTGAACCCGCGGATCGTGCGCGTCAAATGTGATGATGTTATCAACGCCCATCGTCTCCAGTTCCTGCAGCGCCAGTGCGCAGTCGAGCGACTCTCTGGCGACTCTTTTATGCTGCCGTCCCTCATAGAGCATCGGCATAATCACCGTGATCCGCTTTGCCTTGCCGCCCATCGCCGAAATCACACGCTTGACATCCTGAAAATGATCATCCGGACTCATCGGCCGTTCCTGTCCGTACATTTTATAAGTTACGCCGTAGTTAAACGCGTCCATCACAATGTACATGTCATAGGTTCTGATCGAATGCATAATCAGCGCCTTCGCCTCACCGGTACCAAACCGCGGCGAGCTGACCGGAATCAAAAACGAATCCGTCTGCTTTCCCTCTTCCTGATTGAATTTTTGAAGATGTGCGTTGATTTTTTGCGCCATCTCCTCGCAGCCCTTCATACCAATGACGCCGAGTCTGCCCAAGTTACAGGTCTCCCCTGTACAATCCATGCCTACACCAACCCTTTCTCTTTTGCCAATTTATATTAAAGTTTATCTGCTCTGTGTTATCGGCTGTACTGTGACAGCAATGCATAACGGATATCCCAAAGCTTTTGGGATAAATCCACGTAATATTCATGCGGATTTTCAAACCGCTTTACCTCATCCCAGATGGTCGCAAGCTTTTCCTTTGCGTAGCTGCGGATTTCTTCCAATGTCGGGGGCTGATAAACGCAAACGCCGTCCTTAAAAATCGGCACCTGCAAAGGCTCTGCCCAAAAGTCCGTTACGGTTTTTCGTTTCCAGGTATTTCTGGGGTCAAAAATCTCATACGGCTTGGTATCGTCAATCTCTTCATCGTAGGTGGTAAGCACATCGGCAATCGCCATCTGTGTGTCCTTGGAATAGAGACGGTATACCTTTTTAAAATACGGTGTGGTGATCTTTGCCACATTCTCGCTGACCTTAATGCGCGGCTGAATTGCGCCGCCGTCTTCAATGGCAACCAATTTATAGACGCCGCCGAACACCGGCTCGGATTTTGAAGTAATCAGCCGCTCGCCCACGCCGAAGGAATCAATCCTTGCGCCCTGCTGCAAAATATCGCGGATGATATATTCATCCAAAGAGTTTGAGATCACGATCTTCGCGCTCTCCCAGCCGGCATCATCCAATATTTTGCGGCATTTTCGGGTAAGATACGTAATATCGCCGCTGTCAATCCGAATGCCGCAGTTTTTGATGCCGAGCGGCTTTAACACTTCGTTAAAGGTGCGAATCGCATTCGGCAAGCCGCTTTTTAAAACATTGTAGGTATCAATCAAAAGGGTGCAGTTATCGGGGTACGCCTTGGCGTAAGCCTTAAATGCATCCAGCTCCGTATCAAAGGACTGTACCCAGCTGTGCGCCATGGTGCCGAGCGCCGGCACGTGAAACATCTGATCCGAAATCGTACACGCCGTACCGCATACGCCGCCGATATACGCTGCACGCGCACCGTAAATCGCTCCGTCATAGCCCTGCGCCCGGCGCGAGCCGAACTCCATCACGGGGATATCCCCGGCCGCACGGACGATTCGGTTGCTCTTGGTCGCGATCAGGCTCTGGTGGTTAACGGTCAAAAGAATCATGGTCTCCAAAAACTGCGCCTGAATCAAAGGGCCGCGCACCGTCACGATCGGCTCATTCGGGAAAATCGGCGTTCCCTCCGGCACAGCCCAGACATCGCAGGAGAACCGGAAATTCTCTAAATAGTTCAAAAACGCCTCGTCAAAAATGCCTTTTCCCCGGAGGTAATCGATATCCTCCGCCGTGAATCTTAAATTCTCAAGATAAGCAATCAGCTGCTCTACGCCTGCCATGATTGCAAACCCTGCGCCGTCCGGCGCCTGTCTGAAATACATGTCAAAATAGGCAATCTTCTCTCCCATGCCTTCCTTCAGGTAGCCGTTCGCCATCGTTAACTCATAAAAGTCCGTCAGCATGGTATAGTTCATGCTATCTGCGCCCTCTTTCTTCATCGTAACTTCCTTGTTTTTATACCAGCAAGGACAGTATATCATATCCGTGGGGTAAAAAACAAGCATTTCTGATAAAATATTGACAAAATCTCCGAAAATCGTTATGATTCTCTAAGAAGTCTAAGAATCACTGCAAATAAAATAGATAATATGTCCAGTCCGGGCTTTGCCCGGCAGATGACAAAAGGGATGATTTTTTGTGAAAACCAAACACTGGATAATTTTATTTCTCACGCTTTTTCTGCTCTGCGGCGCCGCAATTTTGTGGATGACGCATCGGACGCAAAGAACACAAATCGCCGAAATTTACCAAGACGGCACCCTGATACAAACCGTTGACCTCTCTCTAATCGATGCGCCGCAGACGATTCCGATTTACGGCGAACACGGCGAAGAAAATATCGTCCTCGCTACGCGCGGCAGCATTCGGATGCAATCCGCAAACTGTCCCGATCAGCTTTGCGTCCGCCGGGGCAGTATGCAAAATGCCGCAGTCCCGATTGTCTGCCTGCCCCACCGCATTGTCATCCGCATGCCGGGCGATCATGACGGCGGCGCAGACGCCGTTACAAACTGACCGAACCCGGCAGCCAAAAGAGAGTCCATTCCAAGGAGGAGTTTTTCATGTCCGTCAAACGTCTCGTATCCGATGGCGTGCTGACCGCCTTTGCACTCATCATCTTTATTTTGGAAATGCAGCTTCCGCCGCTTTTGCCGATTCCCGGCATCAAACTGGGGCTTTCCAATATTGTCACCCTGTTTGCCCTTTGCTTTCTTAGCGGCAGGGACGCCTTTTTGATTGTCACGGCGCGCATTCTGCTGGGTGCGGCGCTGACCGGAAACCCGGCTGGCATGCTTTACAGTCTCGCCGGCGGCCTCTGCTGCCTTGGCGTTGAGTCCCTCTTGTTTTTTGTGTGTCACATCAAACCGATCTGGGCGGTCAGCGCGGTCGGCGCCATCACCCATAACACGGCGCAGCTTGCCGTCGCCGCACTGGTTACCAAAACGTCTGCGGTCTTTTTTTACCTTCCGTTTTTATGGGCGGCAGCAATCCCGACCGGGTTGTTTACCGGTCTTTGTATTGCCTATCTGGCAAAGCACCATAGGGGCACCCTTGACCGCTTTCTTTCAAAGTAAATTCCTCTTTCGGCATATAGGTTCCGACATCAATGTTATTTTCCAGCCGCTTCATCCGATCGTGAAAGCGCCTTCCGTCGTCGGACGGCAGCGCTCCCATCAGGCGCTGATAAATTTTTGAAAAATAGGACAGGTTTTTAAATCCGCAAAGGGCGGCCGCCTCGCTGACCGTCACATTCTTATTACATAAGAGTGCCTTGGCCTGACTGCATCGGATATAATTTAAGTAGGTAATCATCGAAACATCGGTATTTCTTTTAAATTCCCTGGAAAAATATGCTCTGGAAAATCCCACATGCTTTACGATATCATCAATCGTAATATCCTGCGCATAGTTTTCCCGGATATACAAAAGCGCCTTTTTGATCGATTCCGGGAACTCCTCCTGCTTGGTCTGTTCTGCCGCATAGCGCTCGGTCAGTCTGATCATCAGCTGGAGCACCGCGGCGCGGATTTTGGCGCAGTAATACGGCGGCTTTTCGCTATACAGCGCCGCAATCCTTCTAAAATCCGCCTCGACATCCGCCGACCGTATGCAGTGCCGGTAAGAAACCGCATCGATCGGAATCCCGTTTTCTCTGAAAAAGTCCGCGTCCACAATCAGGCAAAAATATTCCACCCGCTCCTTTGCGGAAACGGCGTGAAAGCAGTCGGGATTGATGATTGCCAGATCCCCTGCCGCAACCTCGTAATTGTTTCGGTTATAGAGCAGGCTTCCGCTGCCGTTTACAAAGCACAAAAACTCCGGATTCTCGTGCCAGTTCCCAAAATCACCGCATTCTGTCTCAACCACGTCAAAATGAAAAATAAACGGCAGCGGTTCGTTTTGCAGCATATGGTTTTCGTACTTCATACAAAATCCTCCAAAGCATAATTGTGTTAAAAATAGTCATAATACATACTTGCAAATTTTCTGCTTTTATTATACAACAAAGATAGAATAAGTCAAGAAAGGAAGTGCTTTTTATGTTTAAAATCGGGGTTATGACGGATTCGTTCCGAATCGATACAAAAAGCGCAATCAAAAAAGCGGCAGAACTCGGCGCCGCAGGATTGCAAATGTATGCAACAACGGGTGAAAACGCTCCGGAAAATCTCACAAAAGAAAAACGCCGCGAACTGTTAGACTTTGTAAAGTCAAACGGACTGGTATTTTCGGCGATCTGCGGCGACCTGGGACAAGGGTTTATCCATCCCGAAAAAAATCCGCAGCTGATCGAAAAATCCAAACGCATTTTAGAACTTGCCAAGGATTTGGAGTGCGACATCGTGACAACGCATATCGGCGTTGTACCGAGTGATCCCAATCACGACCGGTATAAGATTATGCAGGAGGCCTGCTATACGCTGAGCCGTTTTGCCGATGACATGCACTCTCATTTTGCCGTAGAGACCGGCCCGGAAGTCGCAAGCGTGTTAAAGGGCTTTTTGGACAGCCTGTCCTCGCACGGCGTGGCGGTGAACTTTGACCCGGCCAATCTGGTGATGGTACACGGACAGGATCCGGTGGAGGCCGTTCATATCCTTGGCGACTACATCGTACATACCCATGCAAAGGACGGCAGACAGCTGACGCCCTGCAATCCGGAGGTCATCTACGGCGTCATCGATCACGACACCTTTGCAGAACAGGAACCGTCCTTTGAAGAGGTTCCCCTTGGCGAGGGCAACGTTCATTTTGAAACCTACCTTCAGGCGCTGCGCGATGTCGGCTATGACGGCTTTTTAACTGTTGAGCGTGAGTGCGGTGAAAATCCGGCAGCGGATATCACCAAAGCCGTAGACTTTTTGAAAAAACTAATTTAGCAGAAACGGGGCTTTATGATGAAAACGGTATTTAAAAATGCAAACAACGGCGCCTTTGACATTGTCACCGAGGACGGAAAAATCATCGCACTGGAAAAAACCGCTCTTTCGGGGTTCGATTTAGACGGTGCGGACGTTTATCCCGGCCTGTTTGACATGCATTCGCACGGGTGCATGGGCTATGACACCATGGATCAAAAGGATCTGCACGAAATGTCTGTCTTTCAGGCAGAACACGGAACGACATCCTGGCTTCCCACCACCATGACCGTCTCGATGGACGATATCCGCGCTGTGGTGAATGCGCCGCTGCCTGACTTTAAGGATGCCGCATCAGTGCTGGGCTATCACATGGAAGGACCGTACATCTCCCCGCGCTATAAGGGCGCCCAGAACGAATGTTACATCAAAGCGCCCGATTTAGAAGAATTTTCTGCGCTTTCTCATATCTGCGTTGTCACCATTGCACCGGAGCTGCCCGGCAGCATAGAATTTATCCGCGGCTGCAAAAGCGTTGTCTCGCTGGGTCACACCGCAGCAGACTACGAAACCGCCGCCGCCGCGATGGATGCCGGTGCGGCCTGCCTGACCCACACCTTTAACGCGATGCCGCCGCTGCATCACCGCTCTCCCGGACCGATCGGCGCGGCCATTGCAAAAAACGCCTATGTGCAGGTGATTTCGGATGGGCTGCATCTACACCCCAGCGTTGTTTTGGGACTGTATAAGATTTTCGGTGCCGACCGTATGCTGCTGATCAGCGATTCGATGCGGGCAACCGGCATGCCGGACGGGAATTATGAATTCGGCGGACAGGAAATCACGGTGAAAGACCGCGTCGCACGAACGCAGGACGGCGCGCTGGCCGGCAGCACCACACCGCTTTTTGACTGCGTAAAATGTGCCATCTCCTTCGGCATCCCCAAACAGGACGCCTTTCGAATGGCGTCTCTCACCCCGGCGCAGCTTTGCGGAATCCAAAATAAAGGTTTGCTTGCACCCGGCTATGACGCCGACTTTATCGCCGTGGACAACGATCTTAACCTGTCTCACGTCATTATCGGCGGAAACAAGATCAAATAAAAACAAAACCGATCACATAAAAATTTCCCTCCGGCGGAGGGGAATTTTGTCGTTATAAAGTCTATTGCGATTCGGATTGCCAATATCGGGTTAGCCGTTTAAAAAGTCAGGATCGGTATCGATTTGATAATCATGATTGAGCACCACCCAGTTTTGCGGAAACTCGCGCATGGCATTCCAATAGCCGATACCGCGAAGTCCAAATCCTTTGGCAAGTTCCAGCTTTGCCTGAATGCTCCTTGCGTCCTCAAACCAGACCTCGTGCAGCGTGCCACTCTCGTCCGTATAGCGGAACCACGGGGATTTTGCCGTCTCGTCAAACAAAATTTCGGCGCGGTACCGCCTTGCAAGATCGATCGCCTTGACCGGCGAAACGGAGGGCGCGCCGGGATTGCCGGACGCATAGGGCAGTTTCCAGTCATAGCCGTAAGTCGGTACGCCCATAAATATTTTATCGCGCGAAATCCTTGTGACCGCATATTCTACCACACGGCGTACGTTTTCGATCGGCGCAACCGCCATAGGCGGCCCATAGGTGTAGCCCCACTCGTAGGTCATCAGCAAAACGCCGTTCACCGCCGCACCGATACCGGCATAATCATGCCCTTCATAGAGCATACCCATCTGCATATCGCTGGTCTTTGGCGCAAGCGCAGAAAAGAGCGGATACCCCAGGGGATTGAGCCGAAGGCGCAGATTCTGCAAAAAAGTGATATAGTCATAGCGCTCTTCGGGAAAGATAAACTCAAAATCGACATCCACGCCAAGATAGCCTTTTTGCTGTACAACCTGCAAGATTTCTTCGATCAGCGCCTCCTGTTTTTGACTGTCATTAAATATCATGCTGGCGCGCTCATTGCTAAATCTGCCCTCCTCGGTCAGGGTAGAAAGGTGCATCAGCGGCTTGGTCTCGGACTCCTCCGTCACCTCCAGCATAACGGCGTCCTCCAGATCAACCAGGCCGCCGTCCTCGCGGATGCCATAGGTAAACGGCGTAAAATACGATAAATAAGGCAGCTGCTCACGCAAAAGTTCGGTGGTGATATACGGATACGCGTAGCTGTTCGTCACAAAGACGCCGCCCGTGCCCTGGTTCTGATAACGAATCACCAATTCTTCGCCGGGCGTGATTTCCGACCTGCCGCGCAGCTGATAGTTATTGCGAAAAAGGGCGTAAACCGTCATTTGGTATTCTCTTGCGATGTCAAAAAGACTTTCTCCCTGCCTTACGATATGTACCTGCTCCGGAATCTGTATGACGATTGCCTGTCCGGTGACAGGCTGCTCGGAAAGCGTCAGTCCGTTATCCGCCAGCAGATGATCGAGATTTACCCCGTACCGATTTGCGATTTGCCCCATGGTTTCTCCTTCTTTGACAACATGGATCATCATTTGCTTTCCCCTCCTGCATTTGTCTTTATTAAAGTATAATGACAATCACGCAGGATTATGCGTATCATTTTACCGCCAAACGATAATTTTTCTCTTATCTCCTTTCCCGATTACTTCACGCCGACATGGTATGCCAGCAGCAAATGATGAATCCGCTCAAAAATGAGTCCGACCGCAAACCAGAGCGGCGCGTAGTCAAGACGGATTACCCCCAGCACCGAGGACCATCCGGTGTAGTGCCACGCCTCAATGCCAAGCGCCTTCAGCAGCATGCCGCTGACAAACTCAATCGCAAAGATCAGCACGGTCCAGATGCAGCCGCGCCAGAACCAATGAAAGCCGCCGATCCGGGCATGCACCGGTTCTAACAAAAAAACCGCCGCACCGTAAATAAAAAACATCCACACCGAGGTATGGCCAACCAGGTCGCGGCTGCCGCTTCCGAGCGAGGTAAAACCTGTCCAGATAATCTCAATATTCCACCCTAAAAGTCCGTAAATCATATATCGTATCAGCATGGTTTTAGTATAAGTTAAAATAAAAAAAATATACCGCGGATTTCTCTTCCCGAATGAAGCAATTTTAAATCGATAATATAAATTTTTTGGCATATTGTGTAAATACTTTTTTCCTCCCCCATGCTATCATAAAATCAGATAAAATGTGCTGATTTTACGCCTTTTGTTGCGATAGGAGGAGCAGGTTATGAAGTTAATCGTATGTAATAATTATGATGAAGTTTCCAAAGCGGCGGCAGAGCTTGTCGCAGACCAAATCAAACAGAACAAAAACAGTGTGCTGGGACTGGCTACCGGTTCTACACCGATCGGGATGTATGGTGTTTTGTCCGAGATGAACCGGCGCGGCGAAATCGATTTTAAAACCATCCGCTCCTTTAATCTGGATGAATATTATCCCATCGCGGACGACAATCCGCAAAGCTATCACTATTTCATGAACGAAAATCTGTTTTCAAAAATCAATATTGACAAGGCAAACACACATATTTTAAACGGTCTTTGTGAGGATACCGAAAAAGAGTGTGCCGACTTTGAACATTTGATTGAAGAAAACGGCGGCATCGACTTACAGATTCTCGGCATCGGCCAAAACGGACATATCGGCTTTAACGAACCGAACGAAAGCCTGAATTCTTATACCCACTTAACCGACCTGACCGAAAACACCATCGAAGCCAATGCCCGTTTCTTTGACCGCATTGAAGAGGTGCCGACAAAGGCGCTCACCATGGGCATCGGCACCATTTTAAAGGCACGCAAGATTGTTCTGCTTGCCACCGGCGCAAGCAAGCACCACGCAATTCGTGAGCTGCTCAACAGCAGCATCTCTACCGAGAACCCTGCCTCTATGCTGAAGGTACACCCGGACGTAACCTTAATCTGCGACAAGGAGGCCTATGCCAAAGAGCGGATCGGCGTTGATATCGGCGGCACCGAAATTAAGTTCGGCGTTTTGGATGAGGACAACAAGCTGATCTGCAAAAAGAGCGTTCCGACCGTGGCAGACAGCGTTGACACCATTCTGTCTGCAATTGAACAGGAATGCCGCAGCCTGATGCAGGACTACTGCGTCAGCAGCGTGGGCATCGGTACACCCGGCACCATTCGCGGCGGCTTGGTCAGCACCGTAAATCTGCCGTTTTGTGAGACCGATCTGAAGAAGGAGATGGAGCAGCGCCTGCATATTCCGGTGTCAATCAGCAACGACGCCAACTGCGCGGCACTGGCAGAAAACATCTGCGGTATCGGCAAAA
>CAVGTH010000004.1:41521-42154 GCA_963632045.1 Roseburia faecis
GCTGGGAGCAATATGCTTCTGCCAAGGCGCTGATCGAGGACGCAAAAGACGCGGCGCTTTCGGCACCGAACAGCCGTCTTTATGCCATGTACCGCGAAAACGGCGATCAAATGGACGGCGTTCTGTTCTTCCGGGCAATCCGGGAGGGCAGCGAAACCGCAAAGAAGGTCTTAGACCGCTATACCGACTACTTAGCTGCCGGAATCCAGGGTCTGATTTATGTATTCGACCCGGATCTGATCGTACTGACCGGCGGCATCAGCAATGTCGGCGCACTTTTGCTGGGTCCGCTGAAGGCGAAACTGGCAAGTGACATTCCGATTGAGATTTCAACCTTAAAGAGCGATGCCGGTGTCATCGGCGCCGCTCTGCTCGGCGAAAAAAGATCATAAAAAGAATCCGACCGGGGACTAATCTTCCCGGTCGGATTCTTTTTCTAAAATGGTAAAATCAAAAATGTTACACACCAAAATGCTGCGGTTTTCGGTTAAAAGAAAGGATTTTGTGTCAAAATCCACCTTCCGCACCGTCACAATCTCCGTTTGATAACGTCCGCCCGTCTTTTTTTCATCGGGGATAAAGTGGGTCAGGTGAATATTGACATTTTTTTCTTCCTCCAGCAGGTTACAAAGC
>CAVGTH010000005.1:0-9354 GCA_963632045.1 Roseburia faecis
GATATAAATATCCGGTGCAATTTCTGTCACGTAGGATATGTTCTTTTCATAGGCCACGGACTCCATGACAAGGGCATTTTGCTCAATCACGTCCGACAGATTGATTCTTTGTGCCTCTTCACCGCCGCCGGGGTTTTCGGATCTTGCAAGAACCAGCATCTCTTCAATTAAGCCGCGCATATTCTCCGCCGCCTGTCCGGTGCCGCAAATCCACTGCTGCATTTCAGAAACGGTTGCGTCCTGATTTTTGGATAAGATATCATTGTTTGCTAAAATAGCGGTCAGCGGCGTCTTTAAGTCATGCGATATATCAGTGATAAACTGCTTTTCTCTTTGGATTGACTCTTCCAGCGGCCGCACCGCCACCAAGGCAAAGTGCCGGCTGATAAAATAAAAAATCAGCATTGCCCCGATAAAAATCGTCGCCAGCACAAGAAACAGTTCGACCATCTGATATCGGATAAAGTTTTTTTCAGCAATGGCAATCTTCATATCCTCACCGCTGCCCTGCTTGAAATAATACAAATCCCTGCTGCGCAGCGTCCCAAAACTTTCCGATTCGCCCTGTACCTCCTCCGCAATCTGCGAGAGGGCCGCTTCGTCAAAGTCGTCGGCATCTCTTGAAATCACCGTGGTTTCCTTGCTTTGCGTATTATAAAAGAAAACAAAGATGGATTTTGCGTACGATTCCTCAAAATCCGTTTCCTCCTTTTGCGGCATTTCTTTAGGGGCAGGCGGCCGGTAATCCGCATCGGACAAATCGCCGGGGTTTGCCTCCGCCGGTGCCGGCGCCGGCGCACGAAACGCCTGCGGATGCTGCTTTAATACATCCCGGATCGCGTCATACGGCTCCAGCTTTTGCGACATGGTAGTTTTCAGTTCCTCGGTTCCGGTATGAAAAAAGTAACCGAAGATAATTGCCTCCATGGTAAATAAGACGATGCCGACCATCAAAAGATTCGATACAATGAAATTACGTTTATACTTTTTCAGCATGATTCTCCTCCAGCCGATAACCCAGCCCCTGAATGTTTTTGATCCGGACATTAGAGGAAAGGTATTTCAGTTTTTTTCTGAGAAACGAGATATACGCCTCCACGTTATTTTCTGTCGTGTCGGAGTCCGCGCCCCAGACATGCACGATCAGGCTCTCCTTTGTCACCGTAATCTTAGGGTTTTGAAAGAGCATCTTTAAAACCTCAAACTCCTTTTTGGTCAGCTGGATCGACTGATCGCCCCGGTGCAGCATCGCAGTATTTAAATCAAGGCTTAAATCGCCGTAGTCGAGGTTATACATCACAATGGAACCCTTCCGCCTTGTCAGCGCCCCGACACGTGCCAAAAGCTCAGCGCCGTCAAAGGGCTTTGTCACATAATCGTCCGCCCCGGCATTGAGTCCGCACACTTTATCCGCAACCGTATTTTTTGCGGTCAGCATTAAAATCGGTGTGTCAATTTTGCTTTGCCGCACCCTTTGCAGCACAGAGATTCCGTCCATGCCGGGGAGCATGATATCCAAAATAACAAGATCGTAGGATTCCTCTCTGATATAATACAGTGCGTCGTTTCCGTTCTCGACAGCGTCCGTCTCGTATCCTTCATCCTGCAAAATCTTGCAGACTGCATTTAAAATCAATGGTTCGTCTTCGACAACTAAAATTCTCATAAGGTGTCACCTCGTATTCAATATAACATATCCGTCGCGGATTTTCCATAGATTATCAGAATTTTCTGAAATAACCCTGAAAATTCAGAACTTTTTCAGAACGCCGTGTATAATGAAAGTTACAAACCAACCAAGAAAGGAAGGATTTTATCATGAACAAACGAATCGCACATACCGGCTTATCCCTGATGCTGGCAGTCCTGGTATCTGTCTCCCTGATACTGCCGAAGATGAGCTTTGCAAAGGATACGCAATATGATCCCAATGTATCCTTTGTCTTTTCTGATACCGAAATTGCAGACAGCGGTGAAAGCGGCGGCTATGAGATCGACAAAACCGCGCTGACAATCACAAAAAGCGGAACCTACGCGGTGTCCGGCAGCTGCGCAAACGGCAGCATTACCGTAAAAAAAGGCGTCAAGGACGTTAATATCATCTTAGACGGACTTACCCTCAATGCGGATGATACGGCGCCGATCAGCATCCACAAAAGCAGCGCCGTCAATCTGATTGTCAAGGAAAACACCGACAATTACCTCTGCGATACCGAAAAAAACAATGACGAAGTTACCGCGGACGCAGAAAACGCCGTCATCAAATGTAAGGACGGCACACAGGTTGTCATCAGCGGCAGCGGCAGCCTCGCAATCAAAGCAAACGGGAAAAACGGCGTCAAATCCGGCGCCTCCACAGAAGAGGACGGCAACGCCTCTCTCGTAATTAAGGAAGTAAATTTAAAGATCGATGCTCCGGTCAATGACGCCATCAACGCCGAATCCGACCTGACCGTGCTGAGCGGAACGCTGCAGCTTTCGGCCGGTGACGACGCAATTCACAGTGACACAAACCTTATCGTAGGCGCAGCGGATGCGGCCGATGCCCCGGTCATCCAAATTGAGAGCTGCTATGAAGGATTAGAGGGCGCAAACATCAAAATCCTCTCCGGCGATATTAAAATCAATGCCGAAGATGACGGCATCAATGCGACAAACGCAGATCTTACCGGCCACGATTTCAGTCTGGATATTGACGGCGGCACCGTCTATGTGAACACCGAAAAGGGAGACGGCCTGGATTCGAACGGAACACTGACGATTACCGGCGGAAATGTCACCGTCTTTTCGACCAGTTCCGGCGCAAACTCACCGCTTGACAGTGACGGCGAATTTAAGATTACCGGCGGCACAGTTCTGGCGGTCGGGAATTCCGGCATGGCACAAAGCCCGGCTTCCGGCTCTCAGTCCTATCTGGTATTTGGCGCCGGCGCAGGGCGCGGCGGACGTGGCGGCGGTTTTGAACCGATGCAGAAGGAAAACGAAAACGGCTCCTTCGATCCAAGTCAGAATCCTCCGTCCTTTGACGGCCGCGATGACGGACAGAATCCGCCGCAGCCCCGCGACATGCCGCAGGATGATCCGAACGGAGACAGAACGCGCGGAAATAAACCGCAGATGCCGCAGGGTGACCGCGATCTGCCAAACGGCGAGACGATGACGCCGCCGCAGGATTACGGCGACCGCACGGGCGATGCCGGCACACCGCCGGAGATGCCGCAGGACGATAACGCTTTTAGCGATAACAGTGCGGCATCGGCCATATCGATCAATAAGGACAGCGCCATCTCCATCACCGATGGCAGCGGCAATCTTCTTTGCAGCGTAGCCGCACTTCGCGCGGCAAACTACGTCTTATACTCTGACGCGGCGCTCTCCGAGGATGAGAGCTATACGCTGACAGTTGACGGCAGTCAGGCCGCAACCACCACGGTATCGGAAAGCGCTGCACAAAGGCAGTTTGGCGGCGGAATGATGCCGCCGGAACAAAACGGCCAGGGTCAGCCGGGGCAAGCTCCGAATCGCGGAGAAGATCAAAACGCACCGCGTGATTTTGGTTCAAAATTCCAAGATGTCAGCCGGGATGCCTGGTACTTTGCCGCCATAAACTTCGTGAATCAAAAAAATTGGATGCGCGGTGACAGTGAGGACGCATTCTCGCCGGACGGTGCCCTCACCCGTGCCATGTTTGTGACGATTTTGTACCGCTTGGAAAACGAACCGCAAGTTGATGAGAGTACCGATTTTTCCGATTTAGAGGATCAAAGCTACTACGAGGCAGCCGTTCGCTGGGCGACCCAAAACCAAATCGTGAGCGGCACCGACAAAACCACATTTTCACCCAATGAGTCCATCACCAGAGAGCAGATGGCGGCAATCCTGTACCGCTATGCGGCCTATAAGGGAATAGATACCTCGGCAGACGAAAGTGCGGACTATACCGACAGCGGCAGCATCTCGGATTATGCAAAGGCATGCGTTAATTGGGCAGGACAGCATAAGATCATGACCGGCGATGACAAGGGCAGCTTTTTGCCGGGCGGAACCGCAACCAGAGCCGAGGCGGCCTCGGTGCTGATGCGCATCAGCCAAATGTCCTGATTTCCATACAAAAGCGTCCGCCAAAATCAGGCGGACGCTTTTCTTTTTATTCTTCAGTTTCTTCGTCCTGGAGCCGCTCCCATTCTTCATAGCAAGCGTCCAGTTTTTTACTGTTTTCTTCAATCTTGACAGTTTTCTCGGTCGCAAGCTGGTAATCGGTATAAACCGCCTCTTCACTAAGTTCCTCCTGCAAAAGCTTGGTTTCCTTTTCCAGCCAGGCAATCTGTTCTTCCAGTTCCCGGATTCTGCTGCGGCGCTGCACTGTTGCGCGCCGTTGTTCCTTACTCCGATACGATCCGCCTTGCGCCTTTTTTTTCGGCTTTATATCTTCTGCGGCCGCTGCCGTCCCGGCCTGCTGCTGCGCCATATAGTCATCGTATTTTCCCTCATAAACGGTAATCCCGTCTTGGTTCATCTCAATGATTTTGTCCGGCAGCTTATTTAAAAGATAGCGGTCATGCGACACAAACAAAAGGGTACCCTCGTATTCCTCCAGCGCCTCCTCCAGGATTTCCTTTGACGGAAGGTCTAAGTGGTTGGTTGGCTCGTCCAAAAGCATCACATTTGCCTTTTCCAGCATCAGGATACAAAACGCCAGCTTGGCGCGTTCGCCGCCGCTGATGACCGAGACCGGCTTAAAGACATCATTTTTGGTTAACCGGACGTTTCCCAGCGTTCTGCGGATTTGCGCCTCCGGGATATGCGGAAACCGATCCCAAAGCTCGTCAATTGCAAGCCGATCGGGATTTAAATTCAAATTTTCCTGTTCATAGTAGCCGATGCTGACATTCTTACCCCAGGTATATGTCCCGTTTTCATGCGGCAGAATGCCCTGGATCGTCTTTAAAAAGGAGGATTTTCCGATTCCGTTTTCGCCGATGATTGCGACCTTTTCGCCGCGCTTTAACGAAAAATTGATATGACTGCAAAGCACCTTTTTTTCGCTGCCGACCATAACCTCTAAATCCTCTGTGGTCAGCACGTCCTTAAACGGCTCCTTCGTCATGGTAAAGTGCAGGCAAATGGGCTTAATATCACCCTCCGGTTTTTCAATCCGTTCCATGCTATCCAGCATCTTTTGTCTGGATTTTGCACTGTCGGCGGTCGAGGCACGCGCAATGTTTTTATCCACATAGGTCTGTAGCTTTTTGATTTCAATCTGCTGCGCCTCATACTCCTTCGTCCGGCGCAGAATCCGCTCCTGCTTTTGCTTTACATAGGCACTGTAATTTCCTTTATAGCTATACAGAATTCCGCGTTCTAACTCTAACATCTGCGTTGCCAGCTTATCCAAAAAGTAACGGTCGTGCGATACCACCAGAACCGATCCGCGGTAGGAAAGCAAATAGTTTTCCAGCCAGCGGAGGGTCTTAAAATCCAGATGGTTGGTCGGCTCGTCCAAAATCAAAAGATTCGGCTCTTCCAAAAGCAACCGGGCAATTGCCAGCCTTGTTTTCTCGCCGCCGCTCAGTGTCTGGATCCGGGTTTCAAGGTCTTTATCCATAAACCCCATACCGTTTAATACCGTCTTAATTTTAACGTCCATCATATAGCCGTCCCGGCTATCGACATACGCCTGTTTTTTCGCATATTCGGCTGCGATTTCCCGGTACTCCGCTTTGGTATGATCCGTGATTGCCGCCATTTCGTCTTCTAACCGGCGCATTCGCTGCTGCGCCGCCAAAACGTCCGCAAACACCTTGCGCATTTCCTCAATGATCGTACTGCTGCGATCCAGTCCGGAGTTCTGCTTTAGATATCCGACCGTCAAATTGCTGCTTTTGGAAATCTCGCCCGTATCCTGCTCCATCTCACCGATCAAAATATTTAATAGGGTTGACTTTCCGGCGCCGTTTACACCGATCAGACCGTATCGCATTCCCTCTTCAACCGTAAAGGAAATATCGCGCAAAATGGGTTTTCCCGAAAAGCTTTTTGAAATATGCTCCATGGAAAGCAGCATTTTTGTCATACCACCGTTTCTTTTGTATATTTTTAGTCACAAACAAATTGATAGCCCATATCCAGCATGCGCTGATTGCGCAGCAAAAGGTCATGCCGCGCTGCCGGCGTATGCGCGTCAAGACTTTGCTTGACCGTCTCTACGGAAAGCAGTTTTGTCTTGTGCAGCATAGCCCCCAGCATAATCATATTGCCAAGCTTGCCGCACTGTGCCTCCTCTGCCATCTGCTTTGCCGGGATATAAACCGTCGTAACGTCGCTGCGGCTCACTTTTTTATCGATCAAAAAACTGTCCAGCACAATCAGTCCGCCGGGCGCAACCTTTTGTTCAAACTTTTCCAGCGACGGTTTATTCATCGCGATCAAAACGTCCGGCGCCAGAACCAGCGGCGATCCGATCGGATCATCCGAGAGGATTACCGAACAATTGGCGGTTCCTCCGCGCATTTCCGGCCCGTAGGATGGGAGCCAGGAAATCTGCATCTTCGCGTCCATACCGGCATAGGCAAGCGTCTTTCCGGCAAACAGGACGCCCTGACCGCCAAACCCTGCAAAAATGATCTTTTTCATCATGCCTCTACCTCCCCGGACAGGCAGTCCCGATAAACGCCCAGCGGATATTCCGGCATCATATGATCCCGCAGCCACTGCATGGCCTCCGCCGGATTCATGCCCCAGTTGGTCGGACAGGTTGACAATACCTCAACCATCGAAAATCCTTTGCGGTCTAGCTGACACTGAAACGATTTTTTGATTGCCGCCTTGGTTTTTTTAATATTTGCCACGCTGTCCACGGCGGTTCGCTCGATATAGGCCGCGCCTTTCAGGGTTGCAAGCATCTCCGACATTTTGATCGGATAGCCCTGGTTTTCCACCTTTCGGCCGTATGGCGTGGTCTGGGTAACCTGCCCCACCAGAGAAGTCGGCGCCATCTGGCCGCCGGTCATGCCGTAAATTGCGTTGTTGACAAAGATGATTGAGATATTCTCGCCTCTCGCCGCAACGTGCACCGTCTCGGCGGTGCCGATCGCTGCAAGGTCGCCGTCTCCCTGATACGTAAACACCAGCCGATCGGGAAGCACGCGCTTGATTCCGGTTGCAACCGCCGGGGCACGTCCGTGTGCCGCCTCCTGCATATCGCATTCAAAAAAATTATACGCCGTTACGCTGCAGCCGACCGGGGCGATTCCGATGGTGTTGCCCTCCTGGCCGAGTTCGTCAATGACCTCTGCCACCAAACGGTTAATGATCCCGTGCGTACAGCCGGGGCAATAAGAAAGTGTCACGTCACTGAGCGCATGCGGTCTTTCAAATACGGTTTTCATTCGATCCACTCCTTCTTATTTTTGAATATACTGCTTTGCCTGCTGCATGATCGCGTCCTGATCCGGCACCATGCCGCCGTTTCTGCCGTAAAAATAGACCGGCTTTTTCCCGTTGACCGCAAGCCGAACGTCCTCTACCATCTGTCCCTGGCTCATCTCTACCGTAAGATATGCCCCTGCCCGATCCGCGTGCTTTTGAATCGTCTTTGCCGGAAACGGCCACAGGGTAATCGGCCGTATCAGTCCCGCCTTGATTCCCTGCTCACGCAGCATGTTGACCGCCGACATGGCAATTCTGGCAATGGTGCCGTATGCCACAATGATAAATTCCGCGTCCTCGGTTCGGTATTCCTCGGCGCGCGCCTCGGTCTCTATGATGGTTTGGTAACGCTTTTCACGGGCGTCGTTGCGATCCTCCAACTCCTCCGGCGTTAAGTAAAGCGAATTGATGATGTTCTTTTTCCGCTGCATCTTGGTGCCGGTGGTTGCCCAAGGCTTTTCCGGCAGGCTCTCTGGGCTTCGCTCTTCCCCAAAGGAAACCGGCTCCATCATCTGCCCCAGCATACCGTCTCCCATAATCATGGCCGGCATGCGGTATTCGTCCGCCTTATCAAATGCAAGGCTGACAAGATCGGACATCTCCTGTACGGAGGACGGCGCATAAACCAGCAGGTGATAGTCACCGTGGCCGCCGCCCTTGGTTGCCTGAAAATAGTCGGACTGCGCCGGCTGGATGCCGCCGAGTCCCGGACCGCCGCGCACAATATTTACAATCACACAGGGAAGATCCGCCCCGGCGATATAAGAGATCCCCTCCTGCTTTAAGCTGATGCCGGGACTGGATGAACTTGTCATGACCCGCGCACCGGCACCGGCCGCGCCGTATACCATATTGATTGCCGCGATTTCGCTCTCCGCCTGTAAAAAGGTGCCGCCGCGCTTTGGCATCTGCTTTGCCATATACGCTGCGACCTCAGTCTGCGGCGTGATGGGATAACCAAAGAAAAAACGACATCCGCTGCGAATCGCCGATTCGGCCAACGCTTCATTGCCCTTCATTAAAACCTTTTTTTCCATTGCAATCCCTCCTATTTTTCCACCTTGATGACACAATCCGGGCATATCGTCGCGCAGAATGCACAACCGATACACTGCGTCTCATCCGTCACTCCGGCCGGATGAAATCCCTTTTCATTGATCGCATGAAAGTCCATCTGAACAATTTTTTTAGGACAAACTGTGGTGCACAGGCCGCAGCCCTTACATCGTTCTGTCCGAAACGTAACCTTTGCCATATGCATTCTCCTCCTTAAAAGATCAGATTGATATAACAGTGAATGGGAAATTCCATATCCCGATACCGCGGCGGCAAATCGGCAAGGACTTCAGGCTTGCCGCTGAGATACGCAACCGGAAGATGCGTTTGCTCTGCCAGCGCATCGGCAATTTTTTGTCCCTCCAAAAGCGTCGCCGCGTCCGTTTCCTCTTTTAAATGCGTATTGTTGATGATGGCCGTCACCGCAAGGCGCGAGACAGACGCAATCTCCGTATACGCCTCCAGTGCGCCGGCAAGATCGGCCGTCATCAGTCTGCGTGCGTTAAAGACAAAAAACACATCGCACGCCTCTTTGGAAAACTCCAAATGATACCGGCCGAGCGGAATGGTGCCGTCCTCGCCGCCGCCGACATCAAAGACCACATAGCGGTCTTTTTCTTCAAATACAGACGCGACCTCCGCCGGAAGCGCGGGATTTTCGAGGTTGGTATTTGCGTACGCCGATGCAATGACCGAAATCCCGTTTTTCGACAACATCTCTTTCACATCGTAGGTTCTGTAATAGGGATTGACAAAATCATAATCAACAATAGTGACTTCTTTTCCCAGTTTTTTCAGATACAGCGCATAGTTGACGGCAAGTTCCGTCTTGCCGCTGCCGTAATATCCTAAAAAAACGGTGATTCGTTT
>CAVGTH010000005.1:9364-19130 GCA_963632045.1 Roseburia faecis
AATGTCCGGTATCCTTTTCCTTATCAAAATAAGATGATACACCCTGTTTCGCCCCATCGCGCAAAACGCGGACTGGCAAAACCTTCTTCTTTTGCAAAAGGGTCATGACCGCACCGCCGATCAAAAGCCCTAAAAAGCCGCCGAGTACGCAGCCGCCCTCTGTCCTGCCGATCAGATATCCCAAAACGGCGCCGCCAAAGAGCGAGACCGCCAGTGCGCCGTAGCTTTGCAGCAAGCCGAAAAAAAAGCTGCGTGACGGCATCACAAGAATCACCCTTTCACCAACGGAAAACGGTCGGTCGGGATCATTCTTTTGCTCGATCAAAACCGCGTCGCTTGGGCAGCCGTGACATGCGCCGCAGTTTCCGCCGCACGCGCTTTGGCGATCGACGCGGATTTTTACCGTATCACCGACAACCGCCGTGACATAACCGTACTGCTGCAATGCCATATCCTACCGCCTCTCTTTCACTGCGGCGGCCAGGTTTAACATCTCCTGTGCGGCCTGCATGGTCAGATCAGTAATCTTAACGCCGCCGATAATTCTGGCGAGTTCCGCCTTGCGCTCCGTCTCGTCAAGCTGCCTAACCGACGTCGCGGTGGATTCCTGATCGGAATGCTTTTCGATCAGATAATGCACGTCTGCCATACCGGCAATCTGTGCCAGATGTGTAATACAAAGAATCTGGTGATGCTTTGCAAGCGTACAAAGCTTTTCGGCAATCTTTTGTGCGGCACGGCCGCTGACGCCGGTGTCAATCTCGTCAAAGATCAGCGTTTCCACAACATCGCCGTCCGCGAACACCGATTTTATCGCCAGCATAATCCGCGACATTTCGCCGCCGGACGCAATTTTTGCCAGCGGCTTTAACGGCTCACCGGGGTTACCCGAAATAAAAAATTCCACCCGATCGCAGCCGTCCGCCGTAAAATGCGGCGCGCCGTCCTTTTGAATCGGCTCGATCCCAACGGAAAACCGCATCTTTTGCATATCCAAATCATAAAGTTCATCCATGATTTTGGTTTGCAGTTCCTTGGCCGTCTCAGTGCGCCGCGCGGTCAGTTCCTTTGCGAGGTCACCCAGAGCCGCCTTTTCTTTTTCCAGTTCTTTTTTAAGCGTCTCACGCAGCGCGTCGCTGTTTTCGATGCCGCTCAGTTCCTCTTCCGCTTTATCTAAATACGATAAAATATCTTTGGTTGAGCCGCCGTACTTTCGCTTCAGCCCGGCAATCAGCTGCAGGCGATCGCCGATCTGTTCCAGTTCCGACGGGTCAAATTCCACCTGTTCCATATAGGATTTGAGTTCATGGGTGACGTCCTCCAAATCCGCCAGCACCGAATGCAGCGTCTGATAATAGCCGTCCAGTTTTTCGTCCAGCCGGCGGACATCCTCTAACTGGTGCAGCGCATATGACACCTGATCATAGGCCGCCGCGCTCTCCGCGCCGTAAAGCGCCTCATAGGCACTGCTGCCGCTTTGGGCGATCTGCTCAAAATGAGACAGATACTCCTGTCTTTGCAGCAGCTCCTCCTCTTCGCCGTCCGTTAAATTTGCGGACGTAATCTCCTGAATCTGAAACCGCAAAAGGTCAACGCGATACGCCTTTTCCTTTTCGTCGGTCACCAAGCTGTTAAGGCGCTTTTCGCAATTCAGTACCTTTTGGTACTGTGCGCGGTACTGCGCAAGCAGATCGGTGTTTTTTCCGAACCGATCGACAAACTGAAGGTGCGTTTTGGGATCAAGCAGGCTCTGATTATCATTCTGCCCATGAATGGTTAAAAGATAAGCCGCCGCCTCTTTCAGCTGACTGAGCGGCACCATTCTTCCATTGATACGGCATTTGCTTTTTCCGTCCGTATCAATTCTCCGGCTGATATAGAGCATCCCGTCCTCGGTATCAATGCCGAGTTCTTCGATTCCCCTCGCGGCGGCGCTGTTCACTTCAAAGCACAAATCAACGGCCGCGCTCTCGGCGCCGGTACGAATCAAATCCTTCGATGTCCGTCCGCCAAACCCCATATGAATCGAATCGATCAATATGGACTTTCCGGCGCCGGTTTCACCGGTCAGAACATGAAATCCGTCGAAAAAATCCACAGTGATTTCTTCAATCACCGCAACATTTTTGATATGAAGTTCTCTTAGCATACCGCTCCTCCTCAAGCTCGTTTCGGCATTCAAAGCGATTTTCATCCGACCGAAAGAGAGTGATTGAAACCTGCCCCAAAAGGCCGTATTCGGCTAATCGGACAGTTTTTCGCGCAATACATCAAAAAAGTTCTTTTTATTGGCAATCAAAAGCTTGGTTTTGCATTCCGACCGCGTCACGCGAACCGCTTCGTCCTCACAGAGAACGTGCCGTCGCCTTCCGTCCACCATCACCAGGACAGAAGAACGGTACGGCGGCTGCGCGATGACCTCTACGGTATCGCCGCCCGGCACGACCATGGTGCGTGCCTTTAAGGTATGCGGACAGATCGGCGTCAGCATGATTGCGTCAAGTTCCGGGTGCAGAATCGCACCGCCTGCCGACAGAGAATACGCCGTCGAGCCGACCGCTGTCGCCAGGATCAGGCCGTCCGCACTGTAAGTGCCGATACAGGTTCCGTTCACCGATGCCGAAACATTCACCATTTTAGAATATCCGTCTCCGGAAACCACCACGTCATTGAGCGCCAGATAACGCTCTTGTTCGACGCCGTTTTTTAAGATTACACAGTCAAGCATCATGCAGCGGCGCAATTCGTAATCGTCGCGGATAATATGCTCAAAAATCTGGTAGACGCCCTTTTCGGTCTGCGCCAGAAAGCCTAAATTTCCTAAATTGATGCCCAAAAGCGGAATCCCGATTTTCGCCGCAATCGGGGCATAGCCAAGCAGAGTGCCGTCTCCGCCCAGCACAATGGCCGCCTCCGCTTTTGTTAAAATTTCGGTCAGCGGCGCAAAATGCACGCCGGACATTTCCTCCGCCGTGAGCGAATCCTCCATGAAAACATCGCAGCCCGCCTTTTGCAGCCTTGCCGCAATCTTTCGCGTCTCTAAAAGTCCCGGATCCCGCATGGGATTGGGAAGTATGGCAAAACGATTCATAATATCATCACCGATCCAATGTATGTGACTTTGTTACCAGCGCCGCAACATCAAACGCGGTATCCTCTCCCTGCTTTTTGACATACATCAAATATTCAATATTTCCCTCCGGGCCGCGCACCGGCGAATAGTCCAGCCCCGATACGCAAAACCCGATTTCTTTTGTAAAGCGAAGCACCTGCTCAATCACGGCGACATGCACCTTCGGATCGCGGACAACGCCTTTTTTCCCAACGTTCTCGCGCCCGGCCTCAAACTGCGGTTTAATCAGGCAAACGCCGCTCCCGTTTGGGGCGAGCAGCGCATAGGCAACCGGCAAAACAAGCTTTAACGAGATAAACGACACATCCACCGAAAAAAAGTCAATGTCCTCCGCAACCTGTTCTTTGGTGACATAACGGATGTTGGTACGCTCTAAATTGATCACGCGCGGATCCTGACGCAGCTTCCAGGCAAGCTGCCCGTAGCCGACGTCCGCCGCATAGACGGACTTTGCGCCGTTTTGAAGCATGCAGTCGGTAAAACCGCCGGTTGACGCGCCGATATCCATACAGACCTTTTCCGATAAGTCAATCGGAAAAACCTTCATGGCCTTATCCAGCTTTAGTCCGCCGCGGCTGACATATTGCAGCCGTTTGCCGCGCACCTCGATTTTTTCCTCGCCGGTGACGGTCTCGCCGGCTTTGGCCGCCTTTTGTTCGTTCACATAAACCTCGCCGGCCATAATCATGGATTGCGCCATACTGCGGCTCTCTACCATATTATGATCCACCAAATACTGATCCAATCGCTGTTTCGCCATGATTTCTCCTTAATCTTCTCTATCGCTTTTGATCTCTTCCATCATTCTTGCCGCTATCTTCTCGGCCGTCAGACCGTATTTTTCTTTTAACTGAGAAACGGTTCCCTGCACAATCGGCTCATCCGGATAGGCAAAACAGAGCACCCTTCTTCCAAGCAGAGCGGCAATCTGTTCACCAAGGCCGCCGGTTATCACGTTATCCTCCAGCACGGCAACGGCTTTCTTCCCGTTACTGTGCCGCAGCAGAGCCTCTGTATCCAGCGGTTTTATACAGCGAACGTCCAGCACCGCCGCACGGATTCCGTCCCGCTCCAGCCGCTCAGCCGCGTCCAGCGCATCATAAACCACGGTGCCGACGGCAACGATCAAAGCGTCATCGCCCTCCCGTTTCAGATAACTCCGATGCACCGAAAGTTCCGGCGCGGCATCTTCGTATCGCACCGCACCGCGCGGATAGCGGATGGCAACCGGGCCTCTGCATTCTTCAAACGCATAGTGCATCATTGCCTTAAAATCCTTGTCGTTTGACGGGGATAAAATGGTGAATCCCGGCAGATGCGACAGGTACGAAATATCGAACACGCCCTGGTGCGTCTCACCGTCCGCGCCGACCGGGCCGCTGCGGTCAAGACAGAACACCGCATGCAAATGCTGCAGCGCCACATCGTGCAGCAGCTGGTCGTATCCCCGCTGTAAAAAGGTAGAATAGACGGCAAAACACGGGATCATACCGGCCTTGGCAAGCCCGGCCGCAAAGGTCACCGCGTGCTGCTCTGCAATCCCGACATTAAAATACCGTTTCGGGAACCGCTCCCGAAACAGGCTAAGCCCCGTCCCGGACGGCATCGCCGCGGTAATCGCAATAATCCGCAGGTTCTTTTCCGCCATGGCGCAGAGCGTCTGCGCAAACTCGGTTGACCAGTCTTTTGTCTTCTCCTTTTGCAGGGGTTTTCCCGTCTGTAAATCAAAACTTGGCACACCGTGGAAAAATTCCGGATTCTTCTCCGCCGGGAAATACCCTTTTCCCTTTTTGGTGCGCACATGCACAAAGGCCGGCTCTTTCAGCAAATACGCCTGTTGCAGTACGACCTTTAAATCCTCGATATTATGGCCGTCCACCGGGCCAAAGTACCGAAACCCCAAATCCTCAAACAAGACATTTTGTACCAAAATCGGCTTTAATGCCTTTTTGATTCTATGGATATGGCGTTTCATCGGCGACCCGATCAGCGGTATCCGATCCAGCGTTGACTTTACATTGCTTTTCAGCGCAAAGTACCGTCTGGTATTTCGGATACGCCGCAAATTATGAGAAAGTCCGCCAACGTTCTTTGAAATGGACATTCCGTTATCGTTCAGTACCACAATCAGCGGCACCTTCATCGCGCCGGCATGATTGAGCGCCTCAAAGGCCATACCGCCGGTGAGCGACCCGTCGCCGATCACCGCGACCGCCACACGTTCTTCGCCGCGCAGCTTTGCTGCCGCCGCAAAGCCGGCCGCCGCCGAAATCGAAGTGGAACTGTGCCCGGTGTTAAACGCGTCGGACGGATCCTCCTCCGTTTTCGGAAAGCCGCTCAGGCCGCCCATTTGGCGCAGCGTATCAAAGCGATCCTTCCGTCCGGTCAATATTTTATGGGTATAGGCCTGATGCCCGACGTCCCACACGATACGGTCATAGGAAACATCAAAGACGCTGTGCAGTGTCAAAGTCAACTCCACAACGCCAAGATTGGCTGCCAGGTGGCCGCCGGTTTTCGATACGTGATTCACTAAAAACTGTCGGATTTCGTCCGCCAGCAATTTGAGTTGTCCCTCGTTTAAATTCTTGATATCGGCAGAGGTGTTGATCTTTTCTAAAATCATAGACCGACCTCTCCTCTCATTGGTTATTGGTTATTGTCCGCATCATCGGACGAATCCTGATTTATGTATTTCCGGTAATCCGTGTAGGGGCTCAGCAACTCCTCCGGCACATCGTCCTCGGTGGATTTTCCGACATCCTGGAAGGTATCGGATTTTACCTTTTCATCCGTATTGAGAATCATATATTTCTTCATCTTCGGATATGCATGAAAGTTTACGATAAAGGCAGAAAAACTCTGCAATATCAAAATTTCAAGCAGTAAAATCACAAACAGAATCAGCATAAAATAGCCGCCGCCGAAATTGATTGCCATGAGGACAGAGCCTACATGCACCAAAAGCAAAATCGTAAGGATCAAAAGGTTGGACGGCAGCTTGCCGATTGCAAACAGCAGCGCGTTGCGATACAGGTCTTTGAGCGACAGCTGAAAGGTCACCATCATGGGATAAAGATAAAAGTGCATCATGGTATAAATGACGGCGATCATCACGATCACATACCGCATTGCGCCGAGGAACCCCGACATTTGCAGATAAAAGGCAAATGCAACATAAAACAGAACAAATACAACAAGATCGATCAAAAATACAATTGCCGACTGCTTAAAATTGCTCTTCAGCGCGTCCTTAAAGTCGCTCCAGATCCATGCGTGCTCTTCTCTGGCAAAGTTACGCAAAACGTAGGTCAGCCCGGCCGTTGCCGGCCCCATACCCCACAATACCACAAAAAGATAAGTCAGCACAAAACGCATAAACAAATCAAACATAACGATCATCTGATTGAGCTGCTGCGTCATAAGGTTACTGTCGCCCATGTTCTCCGCTGTCTGCTGCGCCAGGTTTTGCAACACGCTTTGCAGTGACGGCACCTCCAGAATCGCACTGGAAACAAGCCCTGTCAAAAAGAACACCAAAAGAAATGTCGGGATCGAGTTCAGCACATAGATCAGATTGACCCGTATAAAGTGGGTAAACTTTCTCCCAAAAATATCCCAAAAACGGAAAAAGCTCCGTTTCGGCGGCGCATTTAAATCAACACCCTTTCCGGGTTTGTCAAAGGAACGCGTAAAAATTCCCATAGCGATTCTCCTATTCTACTTTTCTACTTTTATTTTAGACGTGACACCCTGTCCCGGCGGCCCGGCGATACCGTACGCCGGGCAGCCGAAACTGCTTCTCAGGTCGTAATATTGTCCCGAATCGACTGTAGAAGTTTTTCGCCGATTCCATTTACATCCAGCAGCTGCTCTACAACGGAAAATCCACCCAACTGCTCCCGTTTTTCCACAATCCGTTTGGCAAGCGTTTTGCCGACTCCCTGCAGTTTCATCAACTCCTCCTCTGAAGCGGTGTTGATATTGATTTTTTCGCCGTCGGGAATTACCTCCGCCGCAGCGGCAGTTTCCGTCGGTGCGGGAACCGAGGCGGACACGGGAGCCATAACGTATTCCGCATGATTTTGATAAATCCGCAGTCCAAGCAGATAGCAGCCGATGATCATCATGGCAATGGGCACTGCCAGATAACGGATCCACTTTCTTACGGACATGGCTTACAGCGGAGACGGACGCGAAATCAAATGCAGCACATTGCCGTCCAAATCTTCAAAGAACATGGTACCGACGCCTTTTTCGGAAACCGCCGCGTCCGTTAACACCTTAACACCGTCCTGTTTCAGCTTATCCGCGATTGCCTCAAATTCTTCCACTGAAACACAAAGCGCAAGATGCCGAAATCCGGTTGCCTTCATATCGTGGCTGCCGCCGTCAATCTCGCTCTGCATAATTTCCAGCATAACGCCGTTATCCGACTTTAAAAAATAGGTACCCTTGCCGTTGTCATACACAACTTTCCAGCCAAACGTTTTCACGTACCAGTCCCGCAGTGCGGCACTGTCCTTTGTAAAAATCCCTAAATGTTCAATTCCGACTTTCATGATAAATCCCCTTTCGCCTCAGATCGGCTGCAAAATTTATTTTATTTCGACATTTCTTTTATTTTCTCTGCTTATTTATGGTAACGGGACGCCAGTTCCGAGAACACATCGTCCCAGGTGAGACCCTGTTCAACCAAAACAACGGAAAGATGATACATCAGATCCGCCGTCTCGTACTGCACCTCGGATTTTACATAATTTTTGGATGCGATAATCACCTCTGCCGATTCCTCGCCCACCTTTTTCAGCATTTTGTCAATGCCTTTTTCAAACAGATAGTTGGTATAAGAGCCTTCTTTCGGGTTCTTTACCCGATCGACAATGACATTGTAAACATCATATAAAATTTTCGGCGTTGCAATAAAGTTGGTCGGTATCTCAACCAGCTTACCGTCAACCACCTTGCGGTAAAAGCACGAAAAATTACCGGTGTGGCAGGCTGCGCCGTCCTGACGGATTTTCAGAACCAATGCGTCACCGTCACAGTCCACATACATCGCTTGTACATGCTGAAGATTGCCGGAATGCGCGCCTTTTTCCCATAATTCCTGGCGGCTGCGGCTGAAATAGGTCGCGTGCCCCGTCTCCATGGTCAGCCTTAAGCTTTCCTCGTTCATGTACGCGCACATCAGCACCTCACCGCTGACCGCATCCTGCGCAATGGCCGGGATTAACCCCTTTTCGTCAAACTTCAGTTCCTTGATAAAATCCATTGTAATCACCCTTCTATGTATGTAATTTTTAGGCACAAAGCATCATTTATCGGCATGCCGCGATCGCTTCCGGCAAGGAAAGATTGCCGGTATAAAGCGCCTTGCCGACAATCGCCCCTTCGACGCCCGTCTTTTTCAGGTTCTGCAAATCCGAGAGTGTTGTCACACCGCCGGACGCAACCACGTGCATCGTGACATGCTCCGCCATGGTTTGCATTGCGGATAAGTTGGGGCCGTTTAGCATTCCGTCTGTTGCAATATCGGTATAAATCACGGTAGATACGCCGATTTTCTCCATCCGTTTTGCAAGATCCAATGCAGAAACGCCGCTGACCTCTTCCCAGCCGCTGACGGCAACCATATTGTCCTTGGCATCAATACCGACCACAATCCGATCACCGTACTGCGCCACGGCACGCTCCACCAGTTCCGGCTGTCTGAGCGCCGCCGTACCGAGAATCACACGGTATATGCCGGCGTCCAGATACTTTTTGACTGCGTCAAGGTCACGGATACCGCCGCCGATTTCCACCGGGATTGAGAGCGTTTTTGCAATCTTTTTTACCAGTTCAAAATTCGGCATCGTGCCCGATTTTGCCCCGTCTAAATCCACCAGATGCAAAAACTCCGCGCCCTGCTGCTGCCACTTTTCCGCAACGCTGACAGGATCCTTGGCATAAGTTGTTTTTTGTTCATAATCCCCTTGGGACAGACGGACGCACTGTCCGTCGATGATGTCAATGGCAGGATATAAGCGCATCAGTGCAGTTCCCCTTTCATTTCGCGAATCAGGCGCAGAATCGTCTCGCGCTGCAGCTTCATGCTTACCCGGTTTACCACCAGTCTTGCACTGAGCGGACAAACATCTTCCAGCACGGCCAGTCCGTTTTCGTACAGCGTTTTTCCGCTTTCTACGATATCGACAATCACGTCGGACAGACCCACCAGCGGCCCAAGCTCCACCGAACCGTTCAGCTTGATAATATCCACCGTCTGCCCTTTGGATCTGTGAAAATACTCCCTTGCGATTTCGGGGTACTTGCTGGCAACACGCATAATGTTTCTGCCCTCTAATTTGCCGCGCATGGATTCCGGCCCCGCGACCGCCATCTTGCACGCGCCAAATCCCAAATCCAGCACCTCATACAGGTTTTTACCGCTTTCAAGCAGCGTATCCTTGCCGACGATGCCGATATCGGCCGCGCCGTATTCCACATATGTCGGAACGTCCGACGCCTTAACTAAAATAAAGCGGAATTTCTTTTTTTCGTCAACAAAAACCAGCTTGCGCGTTTTGGTTTTCATCTCCGCCACGTCAAAGCCGAGGCGTTCAAAAATATCGATGGAAAGTTCCGCCA
>CAVGTH010000005.1:19140-19962 GCA_963632045.1 Roseburia faecis
CCTTTGCAAGCGCTACCGTCAGATATTCCTTTTCGGCTGCGCTCTCCGTCTTGGTCTCTTCGTCTCTGAGCGCCGCCATCAAACGTTCCAGCCCGATGGCAACCCCGGTTGCCGGCAGTCTGCGCCCGAATTTTTCCATTAAGTTATCGTACCGGCCGCCGGAGCAAATCGGAAATCCGACGCCGTGCGCAACCCCTTTAAAAATCAATCCGGTATAATAGTCCATGTGCGGCACCATACCGAGATCGATGGTGATATACTGCTCCAGCCCCTGTTCTTTCAAGATATCATAAACCTGCTTTAAATTTTCAAGCGCCGCTTTGGCATCGCCCGGGATTCCGTCCCGTTTGATTGCGGCATCGATCACGCTGACCGTTCCGAACTGATTGGGAAGATCCATCATGATATCCTTTAAGTCCTGCGGCATGGGAAACCCCTCTAAAAAGCTTTCAATCGCGACAAAATCCTTGTCGTTAATCATTCGCCGCAGTGCGTCTGCCGCCTCATCATCAAGCTTTGCCGCGCTTGCCAGGCTCAAAAAATAGCCGACCTGACCGATATCAATCTGAAACTGCCGCATCCCGGCCGCCGTCAACGTTTCAATGGCGATGCGGATTACCTCCGCATCCGCACGGGCGCTGTTTTCACCGATCAGCTCAATGCCGACCTGCGAAAACTCCCGTTGTCTGGCCTTGCTGAACGCTTCATCGTTTTGAAACGCGTTTCCGGCGTAGCAAAGCCGCAGCGGCAAGCTGCCGCCGAGCGGCTTGGTTGCCGCAAGCCGGGCAATCGAAGTCGTAAAATCCGGGCGCAGCGCCAATG
>CAVGTH010000005.1:19972-22738 GCA_963632045.1 Roseburia faecis
CGCCAATGTGCGCCCGTCTGCGTCAAAGAATTTAAACATACTCTCCGCGTGGTTTGGCGTCGCCGTATGGTAAACATCAAAATATTCAAAGGTCGGCGTCTGGACCATTTTATAGCCGTTTTGTTTAAAAATGGATCGTGCCACCGTCTCGATATGAAATTTCAATTCCGCTTCTTCCCACAAAACGTCTGCCAAGCCCTGTGGTGTATGGGTTACCTGCTCATTTTTCAATCGAAATCACTCCACAACCTAATTTTATATATTATACCACTACGCCCAAATCACGTCAATAAAAATTTCTGCACCGCTTTGCCTTTTTTTGCATTTTTTCGCCGATTTTCTACTTTGTTTTTTCCAAATAGGGCTTTAAATATTGTCCGGTGTAAGAGGCTTCGCATTTTGCCACCTTTTCCGGCGTGCCGGAGACGACAATTTCGCCGCCGCCGTCGCCGCCCTCCGGCCCTAAATCGATCAGGTAATCCGCCGTCTTAATCATATCCAGGTTATGCTCGATCACAACCACGGTATTCCCGGCATCCACCAGCTTTTGCAGCACCTCCACCAGCTTGTGCACATCTGCCGTATGCAGACCGGTGGTCGGCTCGTCCAGGATATAAATCGTCTTTCCCGTGCCGCGCCGGCTCAGTTCGGTTGCAAGCTTGACGCGCTGCGCCTCACCGCCGGACAGCGTGGTAGACGGCTGACCAATTTTGATATAACCAAGTCCTACATCATAAAGCGTTTGCAGCTTACGCTGAATTTTGGGGATGTTTTCAAAAAAGGCACACCCCTCCTCTACCGTTATTTCCAGCACCTCATAGATGTTTTTCCCTTTATAGCGCACCTCCAGGGTTTCACGGTTATACCGTTTTCCGTGGCACACCTCACAGGGCACATAGACATCCGGCAAAAAGTGCATTTCGATACAGATAATACCGTCACCGCTGCAGGATTCGCAGCGGCCGCCCTTTACGTTAAAGCTAAAGCGGCCGGGGCCGTAACCGCGGGATTTCGCCTCCGGCGTCATGGCAAACAGACTGCGGATATCGCCAAACAGCCCGGTATAGGTTGCCGGGTTACTGCGCGGCGTTCTTCCGATCGGCGACTGGTCGATGGCAATCACCTTATCCAGATACTCCAGCCCTTTGATTTTATGAAACTTTCCCGGATGCTTTTTGGCGCCGTTCAGTTCATTGGCCAGCACCTTGTACAAAACCTCGTTCACCAGCGAGCTTTTTCCGCTGCCCGACACCCCGGTAATGCAGGTGAATGTCCCCAGCGGAATCTTCACGTTAATATTTTTCAGATTATTTTGCGCAACACCCAAAAGTTCCAGCTTATTTCCGTTTCCTTTGCGGCGCTTTTTGGGGACTTCGATTTTCTTTTTTCCGCTCAGGTACAGGCCGGTTTCCGAGGTCTCACACTGCATAATCTCCTGCGCCGTTCCCTGCGCCACAATCTCACCGCCGTGAATCCCGGCGCCGGGGCCGATATCAATGATATGATCGGCCGCAAGCATGGTATCCTCGTCATGCTCTACCACCAGCAGGGTGTTTCCCAAATCACGCAAATGCTTTAAGGTGGCAATCAGCCGGTCATTATCCCGTTGGTGCAGACCGATACTCGGCTCGTCCAGGATATAAACAACCCCCATCAGGCCGGAACCGATCTGCGTAGCCAGACGGATTCGCTGCGCCTCGCCGCCGGACAGTGTTCCGGCGCTGCGCGACAGAGTTAAATAGTCAAGCCCCACGTTAACCAAAAAGGTCAGCCGCGCGTCAATCTCTTTTAAAATCTGTTTGGCGATGATCGACTCCTTCTGCGTGAGTTTCTCGCGCAGCGCCACAAAGAAATCCCGTGCCTTCGCAATAGAAAGGCTGCATACCTCGTGGATATTCCTGCCGTCAATCGTCACCGCAAGCGTCTCTTTGCGCAGCCGGGTACCGCCGCAGTCGGGACACGGCATGTTCACCATAAAGGTTTCGATTTCTGCCTTTGCCCACTCCGAGTTGGTCTCGCGGTGTCTGCGCTCTAAGTTGTGAATCACGCCCTCAAACCGCGCAAACTGCATCCCCTTGGCATACTTGCGGTCGTAGGTCAGCTTAATTTTTTCGCTGCCCGTACCGTAGAGAATCTTATCCAAAATTCCTTCCGGCAAATCCCGGATCGGCGTGTCGAGCGAAAACCCGTAGTGCGCCGCCATGCCCTCATAGTACATCCGCGAGATGCTGCCGGATTCCGTCCCGCTCCAGCCGCTGCCTAAAATCGCGCCCTGGTTGATACTGAGGCTTCGATCCGGAATCACCAGATCGGGATCGATTTTTACGATATTGCCAAGCCCGGTACAGGTCGGGCATGCGCCGTACGGCGTGTTGAATGAAAACATGCGCGGCGTCAGTTCTTCAATGCTGATGCCGCAGTCGTCGCAGGCATAGTTCTGGCTGAAATACAGCGTATCGCCGCCGATAATATCCACAAACGCAAGCCCGTCCGCCATCTGAAGCGCCGTCTCCATCGAATCGGTCAGCCGCTTTTCCATTCCCTCTTTCACGACAAGACGGTCTACCACAATCTCAATGGTGTGCTTTTTTTGCTTGTCCAGCCTGGGAATTTCCTCGCCCAGTTCCATCATCTCGCCGTCAACCCGAACTCTTACAAAGCCTTTCTTTCTGGCGTCCTGAAAGGTCTTGACAAATTCGCCTTTCCGTCCGCGCGCCACCGGTGCCAAAACCTGAAACTTTGTTTTCTCCGGCAGCGCCTTGACCG
>CAVGTH010000005.1:22748-23991 GCA_963632045.1 Roseburia faecis
CCACAATCTGATCGATCGACTGCGGCTTAATCTCCTTGCCGCACTTCGGACAGTGCGGCACGCCGATGCGTGCAAACAACAGTCGGATATAGTCATATACCTCGGTGACCGTACCGACGGTCGAACGCGGATTTCGGCTGGTCGTTTTCTGATCGATCGAAATCGCCGGCGAAAGCCCCTCAATCGACTCCACGTCCGGCTTTTCCATCTGTCCCAAAAACTGTCTCGCATATGCTGACAGGGATTCCACATAGCGGCGCTGCCCCTCGGCATAAATCGTCTCAAACGCCAGCGAGGACTTGCCGGAGCCGCTCAGGCCGGTCAAAACGACCAGCTTGTCCCTGGGGATCTTTACATCAATGTTTTTTAAGTTATGCTCTCTTGCACCTTTTACTACAATATATTGATTTTCCATCACATGTCCTCCTGTGCCTCAAGCCTTCTGATTTCATCGCGGATCTGTGCCGCAAGTTCAAATTGCAGCAGTTCTGCCGCCTTCTTCATCTCCATCGTCAGTTCCGCAATGGTCTTTGCACTGTTCTGCGTTTCCTCACTCTTGCCCTTGCTTCTCGGCACCGTGACTGCCTGGGTTGCCTCAATCACTTCATGCACCTCTTTGCGGATCGTCTTTGGCGTGATGCCGTGCGCCTCATTAAAGGCCTTTTGCAGCTGCCGCCGCCGGTTCGTCTCCGAAATCGCAACGTCCATCGATCTTGTCACCGTATCGGCGTACATGATTACCGTTCCCTCCGCATTACGGGCGGCACGGCCGATCGTCTGAATCAGCGAGGTCTCGCTGCGCAAAAAGCCTTCTTTATCGGCGTCCAAAATGGCAACCAAAGATACCTCCGGGATATCCAGCCCCTCACGCAGAAGGTTGATCCCCACCAAAACGTCAAATACGCCCAGCCGCAGATCGCGGATAATCTCCATCCGCTCGATGGTATGGACGTCCGAGTGCAGATAGCGTACCTTGACGCCCATTTCCTCCAGATACTCCGTCAGCCGCTCCGCCATTTTTTTCGTCAGCGTGGTTACCAGAACGCGCTCGTCCTTTGCGGTTCTTGCGCAGATTTCGCCGTACAGATCGTCAATCTGCCCGGTGATGGGGCGCACGGAAATCTCAGGATCCAGGAGCCCGGTCGGACGGATAATCTGCTCTACAATCTGCGTTGACTGCTCCTTTTCAAAATCGGCCGGTGTCGCACTGACAAAGACCGCCTGATTCAGCTTGGCGTAAAAC
>CAVGTH010000005.1:24001-30167 GCA_963632045.1 Roseburia faecis
GCACGCACCTGCGGCAGGGTAACATGGGATTCGTCCACAAACAATAAAAAGTCGTCCGGCAGATAATCGATCAGCGTAAACGGCGGACTTCCCGGTGCGCGGCCGCTGATGTGGCGCGAATAATTCTCGATTCCGTTACAAAATCCCGTCTCGCGCATCATTTCAATATCATAATGTGTGCGCTGTTCCAGCCGCTGCGCCTCAATCAGTTTATTTTCGCCGCGGAGGTATTGCAGCTGCGCCGCAAGCTCTTCTTCGATGCTTTCAATCGCCTTTTCCCGTTTCTCTGCCGTGGTGACATAGTGCGACGCCGGATAAATCGCCACGTGCTTGCGCTCTGCAACGATTTCGCCGGTCACCGGGTTAAAGTCGCAGATCCGCTCCACCTCGTCCCCGAAAAACTCGATGCGTACGGCCAGCGACGAGGAATCCGACGGGAACACGTCCAGCACATCGCCGCGTACCCGAAACTTGTTTCTGACAAAATTCATCTCATTACGCTCATACTGAATCTCAATCAGTTTGGCAATGACCTCATCACGATCCTTTTCCATGCCCGGCCGCAGAGATACCACCATGTTATTATAGTCAATCGGGTCGCCGAGGCCGTAGATACAGGAGACGCTGGCTACGATAATAACGTCCCTGCGTTCAAACAGCGCCGCCGTGGCACTGTGACGCAGTTTATCGATTTCTTCATTGGTGGAGGCGTCCTTTTCAATATAGGTATCCGAATGCGGAATATACGCCTCCGGCTGATAGTAGTCATAGTACGATACAAAATATTCGACCGCATTATGCGGAAAGATTTCTTTAAATTCGCTGCAAAGCTGCGCCGCAAGTGTCTTGTTATGCGCCAGAACCAGCGTCGGCTTCTGCACCTTTTCAATGACGTTTGCCATGGTAAAGGTTTTTCCGCTGCCGGTGACCCCCATCAGCGTCTGAAACCGATCGCCCCGCAAAATGCCGTCCGCGATCTTTTCGATCGCCTCCGGCTGATCCCCGGCCGGCCGATATTTTGATACGACCTGAAACTGCATCCTTGCCACCTCCGTATTGTCATTTCGACAGGATTCATAATTTTTGATTATAGCATACCCTATCTTGCGATTTCAAGTGTTTTCAAAAACTTTCTGTAAAAATCTCCTCCCTCTGTTTCCAGAAAACACCCCTGTTTCTTCTTTTTTCATTCCTTCAAAAAATGCGTACACTTTCTTTTTTCGTACATAAATGAATTTTGTGGAATTTTTTTTGAAAAATCCTTGACAAATACCCCCACTCGTGCTATTCTATCCATAAAGGTTTTAGCACTCTATGAAAGCGAGTGCTAACAAAACACTTTTTGGAGATGATACTATGGCATTGGATGATCGGAAGAAGTCAATATTGCGTGCCATTGTGGAAGGCTATATCCAAAACGCAGAACCGGTCGGCTCCAGAAGCATTGCCAAAAACACGGATTTAAATCTGAGCGCCGCCACCATCCGCAACGAGATGGGCGACCTGGAGGAGATGGGATTTCTGGTACAGCCGCATACCTCGGCCGGGCGGATTCCCTCCAGCCAGGGCTTTCGGTTTTATGTTGACTCTCTGATGGAACGCTACCGTATGACAACCGGCGAGATTCAGCAGATGCGCAGCGTTATGCTGCACAAGATCCGGGAACTTGACAAGATTGTCAAGGATGTCTCCGCTGCGTTTTCCGGCATCACCAATCTTCCCACTTTCGGCATGGTACCGACCATTGAGTACGGCGCCATCAAGGGGATCAAGCTGGTTCTTGTGGACGAAAAGACGATTATGGTGATTGTTTCCGACAGTTCCGGGCTGATTAAAAACAAATTGCTGCGTCTGCGCGAGTGTGTGGACGAGGGATTTTTAACCCAGATGACCGAGATTTTAAATCAGAATCTGGTTGGCTATACCCGTTCGGAAATCAACCTGAACCGCATCATCGAGGTTGTCAACGCAGTCGGCTGCAACCCTGAGATTCTATCCTCCGTTTTGGAACTGGTTCACGAGGCCATCTCGGAAATTGACAAACGCGAGGTATATCTGGAGGGTTCCACCAACATTCTGCGTTTTCCGGAATACAACGATATTCAAAAAATTAAAGAGATTCTTGAATTTTTTGATAATAAACAAAACCTCGGTAAGCTGATCGGCGATCTTCCCGAAATGAAAGACGGCGAGGTCAAGGTCTTTATCGGGGATGAAAATGAGCTGCCGGAGCTGAAGAATAACAGCGTGGTGCTCTCCACCTACAAGGTCGGTTCCGACCTGACCGGCATCATCGGCGTGGTCGGCCCCACCCGTATGGACTATGCCAAGGTGGTATCCGGGGTCGGATTTTTCTCCAAGCAGCTCAGCAAGATGCTCAGCGGCCGTCTGGAGGGCGCACCGCCGGAGCGTTTAAACAAAGGAGATGAAAACAATGAAACAAGATAAAGAAAAGAAAGAAAAAGAAACGGTGACCGAAACGGAAACACCAAACGCACAGGAAACGCAGCCGCAGGAGACGGCAGACGCGCCGGAAGAAAATACGGCGGCAGACACTGCGCCGGAGGAGGACACCGCACTTTTAAAAGCACAGGAATCCGTCAAGAATCTGACGGATCGGCTGATGCGCACCGCTGCGGAGTTTGACAACTTTAAAAAACGTTCCGCACGGGAAAAGGACGATATTTATTCTGTTGCGGTCTGCGACACCATTGCAAAGCTTTTGCCGGTACTGGACAATTTAGACCGTGCCTTAGCCGCCGGAGAAGAAAACCCGGACAAAAACGGGTTGTTTGACGGCGTAAAAATGGTAAAAAAACAGTTTGAGGACGCGCTTTCCGCTATCGGTGTAACGCCGATGGACGCCGTCGGATCGCCCTTTGATCCCGAAAAGCATAACGCCGTTATGACGGAAGAAAGCGATGCGGAGGAAAACACCGTTTTGGAAGAACTGATGCGCGGATATCTTTATAAGGATAAAGTAATCCGCCATTCTATGGTAAAGGTAAGCAAATAAACCAAGTGAGTTAAATATAGAAAGGATGATATATTATGGGAAAAATTATCGGTATTGACTTAGGAACCACAAACTCCTGCGTTGCGGTTATGGAGGGCGGCGAACCGACCGTTATCACCAACCCGGAGGGCGCAAGAACCACACCGTCTGTCGTTGCATTTACCAAAACCGGCGAGCGTTTGGTCGGCCAGGTTGCAAAGCGCCAGGCAATTACCAACCCGGATCGTACCATCATGTCCATTAAGCGTGATATGGGTACCGACCGCAAGGTATCGATTGACGACAAAAATTATTCTCCGCAGGAGATTTCTGCGATGATTCTTCAAAAGCTGAAAGCAGATGCTGAGGCATACCTCGGCGAGACGGTATCACAGGCGGTTATCACGGTACCGGCTTACTTCAGCGACGCGCAGCGTCAGGCAACCAAGGACGCAGGCAAGATTGCCGGTCTTGAAGTTTTGCGTATTATCAACGAGCCGACAGCAGCCGCACTGGCTTACGGCCTTGAAAAAGACAGCGACCAGAAAATCATGGTTTACGATCTGGGCGGCGGTACCTTTGATGTCTCCATTTTAGAGATCGGCGACGGCGTATTTGAAGTATTGGCAACCAGCGGTAACAACCGTCTGGGCGGCGATGACTTTGACGAAAAGGTGATGAACTATCTGGCCGATGAATTCCAGAAAGAAAACGGCATCGACCTGCGTCAGGATAAGATGGCGCTGCAGCGGTTAAAGGAAGCTGCCGAAAAGGCAAAGATTGAGCTTTCCGGCGTCACCAGTTCCAACGTCAACCTGCCGTTTATCACTGCGGACACCACCGGTCCGAAGCACTTGGATATTACCATCACCCGTGCACAGTTTGACGCACTGACTTCTGATTTGGTAGAAAAGACTATGGAACCGACCCGTAACGCGCTGCGTGACGCAAACCTGTCCCCCAGCGACATCGACAAGGTATTGTTGGTCGGCGGATCTTCCAGAATCCCGGCCGTTCAGGAGGCTGTTCAGAAGTTTATCGGCAAAGAACCGCACAAGGGCATTAACCCGGATGAATGTGTTGCAATCGGCGCATCGATCCAGGCCGGCGTATTGGCCGGTGATGTCGAGGATTTGGTATTGCTTGACGTTACGCCTCTTTCTTTGGGTATTGAGACCATGGGCGGCGTATTTACAAAGCTGATCGAGCGGAATACGACCATCCCGACCAAAAAGAGTCAGGTGTTCTCCACTGCCGCGGACGGTCAGACCAGCGTTGAGGTTCACGTGCTGCAAGGTGAGCGCGAGATGGCAGCCTATAACAAGACCTTAGGCCGGTTCAGCCTGACCAACATTCCGCCGGCTCCCCGCGGCGTACCGCAGATTGAGGTTTCCTTTGACATCGATGCAAACGGTATCGTAAAGGTAACCGCAAAGGATTTGGGTACCGGCCAGCAGCAGGATATCACCATTACTTCTTCCACCAACCTCTCGGACGACGATATCGAAAAGGCTGTCAAAGAGGCAGAGCAGTTCGCCGCTGAGGATAAAAAACGGAAAGAAGAAGTTGACGTTCGTAACAATGCGGACAACATGGTTTATCAGACCGAAAAGACCTTGGGCGAAATCGGTGACAAGATTGACGCGGCAGAAAAGTCCGCAATTCAGGCAGAAGTTGATAAACTGAAGGAGCTGCTGAAAGCATCTCCGATCGATGTAGAGGCCGTAAAGGCACAGACCGAGGCGGTTTCTCAAAAGTTCTATGCCGTATCGGAAAAACTCTATGCCGCAGCACAACAGGCACAGCAAGCGCAGCAGGCACAGGGCGGCGCGGCTCCCGGCGGCAGCGCAGGCGGCGCACAGCAGCAGGGCGGCGACAATGTAGTGGATGCCGAGTACACCGAGGTTGACGACAACAAATAAACAGTTCCGGGCATCAAGCCGCCGCCGGATATGTCGTATCGGCAGTGGCGAGAGGGCGGGCAGTTTTGTCCGCCCATTTTCAAATAGAATGAGGTTATTGTTATGGCAGATAAAAAAGATTATTATGAGGTTCTCGGCGTTGACAAGAACGCATCGGCAGACGAAATTAAAAAGGCCTACCGAAAGCTGGCAAAAAAATATCACCCGGACTTAAATCCGAACGATAAGGAAGGCGCCGAAAAAAAGTTTAAAGAAGCCTCTGAGGCCTACGAGGTACTGAGCAACCCGGAAAAGAAACAAAAGTATGACCAGTTCGGTCACGCCGCCTTTGACCCGACCGCCGGCGGCGGCTACGGCGGCAGCTACGGCGGTGGTTTTGACGGATTTGATATGGGCGACATCTTCAGCAGCTTTTTCGGCGGCGGCTTTGGCGGTCAGCGCGCCACCCCGAACGCACCGCTGCGCGGCAGAGACATCAGCTACAACGTGGACTTAACCTTTGAGGAAGCGTGCTTCGGCGTGGAAAAGGACGTCACCGTCAACCATCTGGAGCGGTGTACGGATTGCGGCGGCAGCGGCGCAGCGGCCGGCACCTCGCCCGAAACCTGTCCGACCTGTCACGGCACCGGCCAGGTTCGCTCCATGCAGCGGACTGCCTTCGGCAGCTTTCAGAGCGTCCGCCCCTGTGATTCCTGCGGCGGCCGCGGCACCATCATTAAAACGCCTTGTTCCGCCTGCCACGGCGAGGGCAGCGTGAGAAAGCCCAAAAAGGTACGGGTAAAGATTCCGGCCGGAATCGACGACGGCCAGCAGGTTTATGTCCGCGGCGAAGGCGACGCCGGCAGCAAGGGAGGCCCCAGCGGCGACCTGATTTTAAACATTCGGGTGCGGCATCACAAGCTGTTTGTCCGTCAGGGATACGATATCCTTTGTGATTACCCCATCTCCTTTGTACAGGCGGCGCTTGGTGCTGAGGTACAGGTTCCTACCGTAGACGGCAAGGTTTCCTATCACATTCCGGAGGGAACGCAGCCGAACACGGTATTCCGTCTGCGCGGCAAGGGTGTGCCGAAACTCAACTCCAACCAGCGCGGCGATCAGTATGTCACCATCAAGGTGGAAATCCCGAAAGGCCTGAATGAAAAGCAGAAAGATCTGCTCCGCCATTTTGACGAAAACGTTGACGCCTCGAAATACAAGCAGAGCAAAAACTTTTTTGAAAAGATGCGCGAAATCTTTAAATAAATCT
>CAVGTH010000005.1:30177-35844 GCA_963632045.1 Roseburia faecis
CGTTCGGCGTTTTCGCCGTGTTAGCGATCCGATCTCGATTTTAAGTGTTCGGATTACTAATATTGGGTTAGACGAAAGAGAATTATCGAAACTCCGATTTTAAAAGGTCGATTTCCACTTTCGTCTATCAATAAAAACGGAAGGATGATATCATGGATTGGATTAAAGTTCGCATTACTACAACGGCGGCCGGCATTGACCCGGTCAGCGGCAGACTGCTGGAGCTTGGCATCAGCGGAATCGAGATTGCCGACAAAGACGATTTTAAAGAATTTTTGGAGCAAAACCGCCAGTATTGGGACTATGTTGACGAAGAATTAGAGCGTCTTAAAGACGCAGACACCGTCATCACCCTTTATCTCTCCGACGGCATGACCGGTCTGGAACAGCTTGCCGCCATCCGCAGCAGCATGCAGGAATTAAAGCAGATGGACGATGCCGGTCAGTACGGCACACTCTCCATCACCACCGACAAGGTGAAAGACGAGGACTGGTCGGAGATATGGAAGCAGTACTTCCATCCGATTCCCGTCGGAGAAAAAATTCTGATTCAGCCGGCATGGGAAACGGCCGAAAACGCCGAGGACAAAGTGGTCTTTACCGTAAATCCGGGCATGAGTTTCGGAACCGGCTCGCACCCCAGCACCCGCTTTTGTATCGAGGAAATTGAAAAGCACCTTAAAAAGGGCGACACCGTTTTAGATCTTGGCTGCGGCTCCGGCATTTTGTCCATCATCGCACTTCTGCTCGGTGCGCAGTCCGCTACCGCGATTGACATTGATCCAAATGCCGTTGACGTTGCCTACCGCAACCTCAGGCTCAACCGTCTGACCGATGAAAATTATCACGTTATGGCCGGCGATATCCTGGCCGATGCCAAGCTGCAGGAGCAGCTCGGTACCTACGATATTGTGATCGCAAACATTGTTGCCGATGTGATTATCGGACTTTCCGGCTTTGTCAGAAAGTTTATGAAAGAGGACGGAACCTTTATCTGCTCCGGCATTATTTTGGAACGGCTGGACGAGATCACCGCCGCGCTGGAAAAAGCCGGTCTTTCGATTCAGTGCGTCCGCAAGGATGATGACTGGGCGGCCATCACCTGCCGCCGGGCATAAAATAGCGCTTGCAATATGCCGCGCTTTGTGATATGATAGGTGTGTTGTTTTGATGCATAGGTTTAAGAGAAGGAGCGTTTTGTATGCGCCGTTTTTTTACAGAGCCATCGAATATTAACGGCGATACCGCCGTCATTTTAGAGGATGCCGCACACATTACACGGGTGCTGCGGCTAAAGGTCGGCGACCGTGTGCTGCTCTTTGACGGCACCGGCTATGAATACACCGCCGCATTGACCGCTCTCGACGCCAAAGAATGCACCGCGCAAATCATCGAAAAACGGTTTTCCCTTCAGGAGCCGGAGATTAAAATCACAATTTTTCAGGGGATTCCCAAATCCGGCAAGATGGAATCCATCATTCAAAAATCGGTGGAACTCGGTGCGTATGCCATTGTTCCGACCGCCATGCAGCGCTGCGTTGCAAAGCTGGACAATGAAAAGAAGGAAATTGAAAAGCAAAAACGCTGGAACAAGGTCTCCAAAGAGGCGGCCAAGCAATGCGGCCGCGGTCTGGTGCCGCACGTTGCAAAGTCCGTGTCATTCAAAGAGGCGCTCTGTGCTCTGCACGATTTTGACCTTACACTGATGCCCTATGAGGAACTGGGACATAGCGGCGACCGCTCGCTAAAGCGCGTGCTGCAAGCCTCCTCTCCTGTTCATATCGGCGTTTTAATCGGGCCGGAGGGCGGTTTTTCCGATGAAGAGGCGGCGCTTGCCAAGGAGGCCGGGCTTTGCATGATCGGTCTCGGCCGCCGCATTTTACGCACAGAGACGGTGGCGTCTGCAATCATTTCTATGATAATGTATGAATATGATGAGATATAGAGAAAGGATGATACCGATGAAAAAAAAGAACCATCAAAAACCAACCCATACGCAGGGCATGTCCCGGCGTGAACAAAACGACCGTCTGGCCAACTGGTATATGATTAACCTGGGCTGGAGCCTGCTTGCCATTTTTGTACTGCTCGGCATTCGCCAGGGCTACCGCAGCAGTTCTACCATTTTATACATGCAGGGCGCTATGTGGGTTTTCACCGCCGTGTTTGCCGTATGCGCCGTGGTACTGTTTTCGCTTGCAAAAGCCGGCGTCTTTCAAAATGCGCTGCGTGCCCGTCACTATGGCTATTTTATGATTGCCTGCACCGGTGTTGGGCTTTGGCTTGCTCTGTTTAATAAACTGCGCCCGATCATGGAACAGTGCGCGCAAAAGCTCTTCTCAAATCCCGCGCTTACGGTTTCTTCTTACTGGAATATCCGTATCCCGATGATCGGCATCGCGATTTACCTGATTGTCGGATTTATCTATCTTGTCGTAAAAAGTGTAAAAAAACCTTAAGTCTTGCAAACAACAGGCATCTGTATTATAATAAAAAGCGTTGAGGAGGGGTCGCGTGCCGCATGATATCGCAAATGCAGTCTCTGTCTTTCTTCAAATTATCGTGTTTCTGGTTGGCGTGTACTACCTCGCCATCGGATTCTTCTCTCTTTTTTCACCGCCCGTGAAAAAGGGGAACGGTGACTGCGCCCGATTTGCCGTTGTGATTCCGGCGCATAATGAGGCCGGCGTCCTCGGCGATTTGCTGCGCAGCCTGAAAGCGCAGGACTATCCGGCATCGCATCTTCGCGTGTTTGTGGCGGCGGATCGCTGCACAGACCGTACCGAACAGATTGCCGCCGCCTATGGCGCAAATGTTTTGTTGATTCAAAATCCTGACAATGCCGGCAAGGGCTTTGTGTTAACGAGCGCCCTATCTTCGCTGCTTGCCGCAAAAGAGCATTATGACGCCTTTGCGGTTCTTGATGCAGACAACATCGCAGACCCCCGCTTTTTTGCGGAATTGAATGAAGCGCTGCAAAGCGGTGCGTCTGCCGTGCAAGGCTATATTGACGCCAAAAATCCGAACGATAGCTGGATTTCGCATTCCTATGCGTTATGGTACTGGATCAGCAACCGTATGCTGCAAATGGGTTATCACCGTCTCGGCCTCGGCTGCAGTCTGGGCGGCACCGGCTTTGCCCTGTCACGCGGGCTATTGGATGAAATCCCCTGGCAGACGCATACCCTGGCCGAGGACGCGGAGTATACCGCACAGCTGACGCTTGGCGGAAAGAAAATCTGCTACGTACCGAGGGCCGTTGTCTATGACGAAAAGCCGACTTCGTTTTCCGTTTCTCTGCATCAGCGCATGCGCTGGGCGCAGGGAATCACACAGGTACAGCGCGACTATGGCGGCAAAATGCTGCGCAGCGGACGGATTGGCGGATTTCTCCGTTTTTGGAGCAGTCTTTTGATGCCGCTTTGTTCTTTGCTGCTTCTTTTGCTGGACGCGATTGCAATCCATCAGTTATGGCAGGCAAAAACGGCGGCGCCTCTGTCATTTTGGGCGCATCCCCTTCCCTTCCTGCTGCTGAATTTTTACCTGCTTGGTATGTTGTTCTGCATCCTTTTGGGACTGGTTCGCGACCGAAAATGGAACGCAAAAACGATCTTGCATATACCGGGATTTTTTGCCTACCTGATCAGCTGGATACCAACCGGCATCTTTGGCGCGCTTCGCCACACGAAAAAGGAATGGTATCACACGGCACACCGATCAAAGTAGCATAAAAAATGATGATAAAACGCCTCTTATGACTCTACCCTGCCGATAAGAGACGATCAATAATTTGCCGACGCAGGGCGGCGGAATGGAGACCAATTTATGTGTGGAATTGTAGGTTATGTTGGAAGTAAGCAGGCAGCACCGATTCTATTAGACGGTCTTAGCAAGCTGGAATACCGCGGCTATGACTCTGCCGGGGTCGCCGTAATGACGCCGGACGGCATTGATGTCAAAAAGTCCAAGGGCAGACTGGCGATTCTCTCTGAGAAGATCGACGGCGGAAAATCCATGATCGGCACGGTCGGCATCGGCCACACGCGCTGGGCAACCCACGGCGAACCGTCCGATACCAATTCGCATCCGCATTTGAGTAATTCCGGCAGATTCGCAGTGGTGCATAACGGTATTATCGAAAATTATATTCGTCTGCGCGAATTTCTCATACAAAAGGGTTTTTCCTTTATTTCGGAGACCGATACCGAGGTCATCGCGCACCTGGTTGAGTATTATTATGACGGTGACATCATTGACACCGTAGTCAAGGTCATTCAAAAGGTCGAAGGCTCCTACGCACTCGGCATCCTTTGTGCCGACAACCCCGACACCTTTGTCGCTGTCCGCAAGGAAAGTCCGCTGATTGTCGGACTTGGTGAGGGCGAAAACTTTATCGCCTCTGACATTCCGGCTATTTTATCCCATACCCGCAATGTCTATTTCCTGGAAAATAACGAAATCGTTCTGCTCAGCGCCGACGCGGTAAAGATTTATAACACCGACCGCGAGGAAGTCCATAAGGAAGTCTTTAAGGTAAACTGGGACATCTCCGCAGCGGAAAAAGGCGGCTACGAGCATTTTATGTTCAAAGAAATTATGGAGCAGCCGAGGGCGCTGCGTGATACCATCAGTCCCCGCATCAAAGACGGGCGCATCGTTTTAGACGATATCTCACTCACCGCCGACTATCTGCGTACGGTAAACCGCATCTATATCGTTGCCTGCGGCAGCGCCTATCACGTCGGCGTGGTCGGAAAATACGTCATTGAGCAGATGCTGCGCATTCCGGTAGAGGCTTCCATCGCATCGGAATTTCGCTATATGAACCCGATTGTGGACGAACATTCTCTGGTGATTGTCATCAGCCAGTCGGGCGAAACCGCCGACACCATTGCGGCCATGCGTGAGGCCAAGAACCTTGGCGCACGCACCTTTGCGATTGTCAACGCGGTGGGCAGCGCCATTGCCCGTGAGGCCGACGCTGTCCTCTATACATGGGCCGGGCCGGAAATCGCCGTGGCAACCACCAAGGCGTACAGCACGCAGCTGACCGCCATCTATCTGCTCTCGCTCTATATTGCCCAGGAGCGCAAGCTGCTCACGGACGGCAAGATGGCCTCCTATTTAAAGGATTTGGAGACCCTGCCGGATCGCGTTGAGGCAATTCTTAGCAATAAGGGCGAAATCCAGTACACCGCCTCTCTGCATTATAACAGCAAAAGCATCTTCTTCTTAGGCCGCACCCTGGATTACGCGGTTGCTCTGGAGGGATCCTTAAAGCTGAAGGAGATCTCCTATATTCATTCCGAGGCCTATGCGGCCGGCGAATTAAAGCACGGCACCATCGCCCTGATTGAAAAGGGAACGGTCGTTGTTGCCCTTTGCGGCGTGGACGCCCTGTACGATAAGATGCTCAGCAACATCAAAGAGGTCAAGGCACGCGGCGCCGTTGTGATTGCGATCGCCAAGGAAGGGCATACCGAGATTGCCAAAGAGGCGGATCACGTGATTTATGTCCCGGACTGCGGTTCTCTTACCGCTCCGTCCGAGATGGTTATTCCGCTGCAATTGTTCGCTTATTATGTTGCCTCCTTAAAGGGCTTAGACATCGACAAACCCCGTAACCTCGCAAAATCTGTTACGGTAGAATAACCGAAGTAAAAAAGG
>CAVGTH010000005.1:35854-36445 GCA_963632045.1 Roseburia faecis
TAAAAAAGGATTGCCGCAGCGTTTGCTGCGGCAATCCTTTTTTATATTTTCTTTTTGCTAAACTGCCGCTGCAGGCGCTTGCGGCAAAAACTTTCCCGATCCTTGGGACAAAGCACCACAACATAATCTCCCGTCTGCATTTTGGTATCACCGTGCGGAATAATTTCTTCCTCTCCGCGGGTGACGCTGACCAAAAGGCACCGATCCGGCCACTTTAACTCGCCGATTCTCTTTTGATCGGCGGTGCATCCCGTCTCCACCGCAAAATTCAAGAGGACGCGTTCCGTTTCCGTACGCTCCGTCTCCTCCGCGCCCGGCGCCGTCTTTCTCATATTGGCAAGCAGCGATTCGTAAATCGGTTTTGCCCCCATCATATCCGCCACCAAATAGGCGCAGACCGCAACCAAAGACACGGTCAGCATCTGGGTCAGCGAGCCGGACATTTCTACGATCAAAACAATTCCGGTCACCGGCGCACGCACGATTGCCGTGAACATGCCAACCATGCCCAAAAACACAAAGTTCATGAAATATTCTTCATCCAGGCCAATGATCTTTGCAAAAATGCCGCCTGCCAGTGCGCCCAGCACC
>CAVGTH010000005.1:36455-41472 GCA_963632045.1 Roseburia faecis
GGCGTTTTAAAAACGTAATCTTCCGATAGGCCTGCTGCGAGGCAAGCAGCGTGTTATTATAAATCCAGCCGCAAACGCCGAGAATAATCCCCAAAAGCGGCAGATACAGGTAGCAGCGGAGCGGCAGAGGACTGAGCACGCGGCTGCCGAACACCGAATCCATCCCAAAAAACAGTTTGCTGACCACATCTGCCGTAACCGCCGAGGACAACGCCGACAAAAGCACGCTGACCGAGAAATTTTTGTGAACCTCCTCCAGGGAAAACAGCATCCCGGCAAGCGGCGCGTTAAATGCCGCAGCCAGACCGGCACTGGCGCCGCAAGTCAAAAGATACCGTTTTTCGGTCTCATCACGCCTAAGTCCCTTGGCAACGCCTTCACCGGCCGCCGCGCCAAGCTGAATGGACGGCCCCTCTCTGCCAAGCGACAGACCGGCACCGATCGCCAATGCGCCGCCTAAGATCTTTCCTAAAATAATCCGCCACCACGAAACCTGAAAGAACCCTAAAATCTGTCCCTCGACCTGCGGAATACCGCTGCCCTTAATCATGGGTTCTTTTTCTGCTAAATATCCCACAAAAATCCCGATCAAAACCAGCAGGGCAAATACCGCGACAACCGTCCACGCATGCGCCTTGGCGGCCGCATAAACCATCCTGGAGAACTGCTCCGCCCGGCTGAGCAAAAGCCGATAAAGCGAGACGATTACACCGGCGGCAATGCCGACCAAAATTCCCTGCCACACCAGCCGGTATTTTAAGTTTTTCACCAGCCGCAAAATATGGTATTCTTTTTCTTTTTTCATACAGTATCTCACCCATAAAATAACCGGCTGCACCCCCAGCCGGTTATAAATTTGATAAATATCCTATTTCGGCACCCGTTTTGCATCATAATGCCGCACCGTATCGATCAGGTAGGCACCGGCCGAAAACGCCATGGCTGCGATCATAATCACCAAAAGAACCGTAGACCACACGTGCGGCATGTTCCGCCACAGGATCATCAAAAAAACGATCGCATAAAAAATCACGGTTGCCGCCTTGCCGTACCAGTTGGAATGCACCACGATCTTTTTCAGATACAAAATGCCGCCGATCACAATCATGCTTACCTCTTTCAAAAGCACAACCAAAATGATCCAATAGGGGACAATCCTTGCAATGGCAAGCGAAACAATTGCCGCGATCTGCATCAGCTTGTCCACAAACGGATCATAAATCTTGCCAAAGTTTGTTATCATGTTAAAATGCCTTGCGATATACCCGTCTGCCACATCCGTCACGCCGGAGAGCACAAAAACCGCTGCCGCAGCCGGCAAATTTTGCGCACCAAGTACAAGGTACACAAAAATCGGTACCAAAACCAATCTGGCGGTCGTCAGAATATTCGGTATCATAATTCTCCCTCCTGCAGCGATAAAAGCAGCTGATAAATCGCAGGCTCCTTCTTTTTGAGGTTGACGGGCTTCATCTCCGGTGTTGTAAAACCGTGCGTTGTACTGCCGGACGCCAGCAACGTTTCATCGGAGACGCGGACAACTCGGTAGTCAAACTTGCATTTTGCCGCGCTCAGTTCCTTAAGGCAGACCTCAATCCAGACTTCGTCTCCGTATCTTGCGCCGCAGTAAAACCGGCAGTAACAATCCACCAGCGGCAGCCAAATGCCCTTTTTTTCGATCTCGTCATAGGACATGCCCGATGTCTTGAAAAACTCCGTTCTTCCCACTTCAAACCAGGGAAAATACCGGGAATGATGCACCACGCCCATCCGATCTGTTTCGCAGTAACGAACTTGCAGTTTGGTTCGGAACATACCGATTTTCACAACCTTTCTGCCCCGGCGGATCGCCGCCAAGGCAACGCGGCATGGCCGCTATATAATCTTTGCAACGCCGCTGTACACCCTTCCGCGTACGCCGTCAATGGTGATTGTTGTGCCGTTCTTTAAAATATTGGTTGCCCCTGTCGCACCGCATATCACCGGAATATCCAGCGTCATGCCGACGACGGCGGCGTGCGAACTGAGTCCCGGTTTTTCGGTAATAATCGCAGAGGCCTTGCGCAAAATCGAAATAATGTCATTGCTGGTCTCCGGGATTACCAGGATATCGCCTGCCTCAAAGTTATTTAAGGCCTCGGCTGTGTTCTGCGCCACACAAACCTTGCCGCAGACCGCCTTTCCGGAGCTGCTGGTACCGCTGAGCAGAATATCGCCCACCAGCTGTACCTTTAAAATATTGGTCGTTCCGCTGATTCCCACCGAGGTACCGCCGGTGATTACCACAACGTCACCCTTCTCAATCAGTGAGGTCTGCTTGACCGCCTGATCCACCACATGGTCAAACAATGCGTCCGAGGTCTTTTTCATCTCCGTATGAATCGGCGTAACCCCCCAGGAAAGTGCCAGCTGACGGTATACCTGATCGCTCATGCAGCCGGCAATGATCGGACACTTGGGGCGAAATCCCGAAAGCACGCGCGGCGTAAAGCCCGACTTGCTGACCGTGATAATGGCCGCCGCGCCCAGATCGTGCGCGGTCGTACACGCCGAATGGCAGATAGCATTGGTAACATCCATGCCGCCCATCAGATGTCTTCCCTCAAAGCGCTTGATATAGTTGATATCCTCTTCCGCCTTGACGCAGATCTGCGCCATTGTTTTCAGCGCTCTGACCGGGTACTCGCCCACCGCCGTCTCGCCGGAGAGCATCACGGCCGAAGTGCCGTCATATACTGCATTGGCAACATCCGAGGTCTCCGCACGGGTCGGCCGCGGATTGTGCGTCATCGACTCTAACATCTGGGTCGCCGTAATGACGCGCCGTCCGCTGCGATAGCATTTTTCGATCAGTTCTTTTTGTACCGAGGGCAGCTCCTCAAACGGGATCTCAACCCCCATGTCACCGCGCGCTACCATAATCCCCTCACAGGTTTTGATGATATGATCCGCGTTGTTGACGCCCTGGCGGTTTTCAATCTTGGCGATGACCTGAATCGTCTCCGCACCGCACTGTTCCAGCACTCTCTTAATCTCTAAAACGTCATAAGCGCTGCGCACAAAGGAGGCCGCAATAAAGTCAACACCCTGCTCCACGCCGAACTTGATGTCGGCAATGTCCTTTTCGCTCATGTAGTCCATGGTAAGGTTCACGTCGGGTACGTTGATGCTTTTGTGGTTGCTGACCGGGCCGCCGTTTAATACTTCACAAATCACGTCGCCGCCCTTAATCTGGGTCACGGACATCTCGATCAAACCGTCATCAATCAAGATACGGGTACCCTTTTCGACATCTCTGGAAAGCCCCGGATAGGTGATGTGGGTCATCTCCTGCGTGCCGAGCATCTCTTTCGGCGTCAGGGTAAACTTCTGCCCTTTTTCCAGAATAATTTTTCCGTTTTCAAAATCGCCGGTTCGGATTTCAGGGCCTTTGGTATCTAAAAGAAGGGCAATCGGAAGCCCCAATTCGTCACGCAATGCCTTTACGGCATCGATCCGCCGCTTATGCTCCTCATAGCTGCCGTGTGAAAAATTGAGCCGTGCCGTGTTCATACCGCCCAGCATCAACTCCCGCAGAACCTTAGGATCGTCTGTTGCAGGCCCCAAGGTACAAATAATTTTTGTCTTACGTTTCAAGTAAATCCCCCTCCGCTGCTGCATATGCACTGTTTATTCGCCGCTCTCTACAACGCCCATCTTGGTATAGATCTTCGCCTTGCCGCGAATCTTAATTGCGGTCGTAACCTCTGTAAATTCCGCGATAAACACCTCGCCGCGATCCAGCTTTTCCGTATGATGGAACTTGGTGTCCCGGCCGCTTGTCAAACCGATCACGGTCACGCCGTCCTCCAGTGCCGCAACGGTAATATACTCTCCCGCTCCTGTCTTATTCTCCACTGCTTCTCTTCCTCCTGTTCTTTTTGCGGCCGGCTTTCGCCGCCTGTTATCCTGCCTTTGATTATAATATATTTCGGTAAATAAAGTCAAGGTAAAAATGGTACAGTTTTTGTCAAGTTTATATATTGAAATTTGGTTTTTCCTGTGCTATACTGTAAAAAAGCAAAAAAATGTATGAAAATGAGGAAAGAAGGTTACTCAAGGTGGAAATTCGTATTGAAAAAACAACAACACCCAAACAAAAACCTGCCATGGACAATCTGCCCTTTGGTGAGATTTTTTCCGACCACATGTTTGTCATGGACTACGCCGAAGATAAAGGCTGGTATGATCCCCGTATTGTACCTTACGGCCCGATTCAATTAGATCCGTCCGCAATGGTGTTCCACTACGCACAGGAAATTTTTGAGGGTCTTAAGGCATATAAATCCAAGGATGGCCATGTCCGCCTCTTCCGTCCGTATAAAAATTTTGAGCGCATGAATCTTTCGGCAGACCGTCTCGCCATTCCGGCGCTTGATGTTGACTTTTGCGTTGAGGCACTGAAAAAACTGGTCGCACTGGATCAGGACTGGATTCCGGAGCAGGAGGGCGCCTCGCTTTACATTCGTCCCTTTATCATCGCAACCGATGAATCCCTGGGCGTCAGACCGTCTCACACTTACAAGTTTTTCATTATCTGCTCTCCCAGCGGTCTTTACTACCCGGAGGGTCTCGATCCCGTTAAAATTTATGTAGAGGATCACTATGTCCGCACCGTCCGCGGCGCAACCGGCTTTACCAAGACCGGCGGCAACTACGCAAACAGCATCAAGGCACAGGTCATCGCCCATGACCGCGGCTATTCTCAGGTGCTCTGGCTCGACGGCGTGGAACAAAAATATGTGGAAGAAGTCGGCTCGATGAACATTTTCTTTAAGATCGGCGGCGAAGTTGTCACCCCGATGTTAAACGGCAGTATTTTGGGCGGCATCACCCGTATGTCCAGCATCGAACTGCTTAAAAAATGGGGTGTCCCGGTTTCTGAGCGGCGTATCTCCATCCAGGAAATCTATGACGCATACCAGGCCGGCAAACTGGAAGAGTGCTTTGGTACCGGTACCGCGGCGATCATCTCTCC